>CAZRIR010000109.1:0-7221 GCA_964600195.1 uncultured archaeon
ATTTTACTTGATACTGCTGGACCTATGCCTAAGGCCGTTGTTGTCCCTTCTGGTAACTGGGTTAATCCGGCATCTCTTACTAAATAACAGAGAATCTTTTCTTTAACTAATTTGTTATAAAAAGTAAGCATTTCTTCCATCGAACTAACTTTTAATACTACTTTCTTCTGTCCTGTATTCATCCAATTTTTCCAATCATTCTTATTTCTAACTCTCACTAAATCTGAAGCTGAAACACTCGCATGACAGGCTTGGGCACACTTTTTTCCAGTACCCATCTTTATATCTGTTCTAATCAAAATAACTTGTTTATATTCCAACCGTATCGACACCTAAAGAAAGTAATATATAGAAATATTAGTAATTAATTTAAAATATCTTACCAACTCTTTAATACTTAAAAAAATATTATAACTAATTGAATTCAATTCGGGTAATATTACCCGTTAATTCATAGATGAGTTCTTCAAGTTCTTCTTTTGTAAATAAAATCGTATCTTTATCTTCTTTTGGTATTACCGCTTTAAACTCAATATCCCCAGTTGCTAAAAAAATTTCATTTAAAGATATGAGTTTACTAGGAGCTATGAGACTGTCTACCACAGGTCTTGGTTTATCCGTTTTTTCTATAAGGATGATAGTATCAATTTCATATGATTTTTTGATGAGATCTAAAATCTCTTTAGTGAGTTTTATTTTATCTTTTTTACCAACTACAATTATGACTACATCCTCATAATCAATCGCTTTATAAAATGACACATCTTTTAGAAAACCAAACTTTTCTGGTTCTTCTTCCTCTAATTGGACTAATTCCTTTGCCAAATCTATCTCAAATTCAGTCAATTCACCTGAATCTAATTTATCTTGACAGCTAGAACATAGAAATTCACTACTAACACATGTCTTGCAAGCGGGGAGTACTTTTATAGTATTTTCTCAACTCACGATTTTATTGATCTTGAACTCAATTAATTCAATATTAATATTGTATAAAATATGAGTTTTTTTAAAATTCACCAATATTTCATTAAATTGAAAAGAGTACAGAAAATTTTTTGATTTAATACATTTCCCATAAAAATAGCTTTTATCCAATTAGGTTAAATTTGTGACAGGTAACGGAATATTGTAGTTCACAATTAAAAGATATTTTATATATCTATCAACACTAATTTAATTTCATTTGATTAATTTCTCTATTTTATTTTATCTTATCTAAAATTCTTGGTTATAATTTTAATCAATTGATTATTTTAACTGGAATAACTAATGATAATTAAAAAAACCTCTTTCATAAGTTAAATTGACAAAAAGACAATCACAAATTTTATTGTTATACGGAAGTAAAAAAATTATATGAATTAATAATAAAGAACTTTTTAAATTCTATAGTTCAATTATCTCACAGGCAATATTCTTTAAAAGTCGCTCAGCAGAAGGAGGATCCGTCTTATATGTATATAACATTTTTTTAGTCCTCAATTTCAATTTCACCACGTCTTTCGTGGATTTCACTCGACAATGAATCGCATATTCCGATAATTCCAGAAATTTTTCCTCATCAAATATTTCTTTAGGCAACTCTAATCAACTAAAATTTACATGCTATATTTAAGTAATTCTATTAATCATGAAATTTTAATTTTTTCATTTGTATAAGAGGACATCAAAAAATTTATTTTATATCATAAATTTACAAAATCATTCTGGATTTGATTTAATTCAGGTTAATATTGATAATTAAAAAGAGCTCATTTACTAAATTATGCCGATTGATGATCTATTTAAAAGAAGAATTGCCAGATACCATCTTTTAGAGAAAAGTGTTTGTCGGAGTTGTGGTGCTTTAAATCCTGTTAAAGCTAAAAAGTGCAGAAAATGTCATGGTAAGCATTTAAGACCTAAACGCCGTGAATTATCAAAATAGACTACTTTTTCTATTATATCATATCACTAATCTAGATTTGTTCATGAAAATGAACAAATAAACTAGAAATACTTTAATTTTAAATTAGTGAAAAATATTTATTATTAAAAATTCTACCTTTTCTAAGAGAATATATTTGTAATTATAAAATTGGTATGAAATATTATGTCTGAGGCTGAAATTTCCATAAAACTTGAATTTTTAGGTCTTGGATCCTTAGATGCCGTCATTATAAGGCATGTGAGCCCTTTATCTGCAGATGCAATTTTAGATAGACTCCCAATGGTGCTGAGGGGAAGATTTAATTTTGGTTCGAAACAATATTGGACACTAATGAATGTGGGAATTAGAAAAGGTGCCAATCTTAAAGCTGTAAGAAATTTTGAGAGAGGAGATATCATATATAATCCAAAATCAGATGAAATAATAATAATTCTAGAAAATATAGAAATGCCTAATAAGATGAATAAAATTGGAAAAATATTATCAGACCTTTCTTTATTCGACAAAGCTCGAAATGGATTGAATTGTAAAATCACTAAATAAATAATGATTAATGATGACCGTTCCGAAAAAATTAACTTTAGCATTTATGTTCTTTTATTTTGCCGTAATTATATACCTATTGTTGTTATTTTTTGTTCCACCCTTTCGAGATGCTGTAATTAACTTGAGAAAAAATATCGGGGGTTTGACAGCTGGTTCCAACTATTTTTGGGCATTATTTATTTCATTTTGGATATGTTTCCTTGGAAGTGCTTCGATTGCATTTCCAGTCCCTTTTCCATTCGTATTGTTTGGAATCTCACTTTCTATACTCCAAAATTATAATGATATTTATGGCTCAATCCAACAATCAGTTCAAATTGCTCCATTTTGGTTTCAAATTCTGGGAATTGCAATTATAGGAGGTTTAGGATGTGCAATTGGTGAACTTTCGGGATATATAGTCGGTTATGGTGCCAAGAAACTAGCAAATGAAACGCATTCTGACCTTCTGGAAAATGTTGATGGATTTGGAAAGTTGGTACTTAATAATGAAAAACGAACACCTCTCTATATATTTATATTTGCATTGACTCCTCTTCCTGATGATATTTTATTTTTACCTCTAGGAATGATCAAGTATCCTGCATGGAAATGCATACTCCCAGGATGGTTGGGAAAGTCTTTCACTACTTTAGCATATTGTGTTTGGCCAATATTATTCCAGCTTGGATTCATTGGAGCTTATTCCGAGAATGATCTATCAAGCCTCATTACAGAAGCTATTCTCCTAATTGTAACTATTACAGTAATGTTTTTTATAATGAGTTTTGATTGGAACAAACTGCTTGAAAATAGGAAAAAACAGAAAAATATGCATGAAGATTAAATTATTCCTTATCTTCATTCTCAAGACAATTTTTACATACAAAAATTATCTTCGTTTGATTTTTTCCCTCATCCAAGAGTTTATAAACCCGTTTATAAATATAATTTTTACATTTTTCACATATAGCCGGCGTTCTTTCTTCTCCTAAAAGTGGACCTAAATTTTTAAAATTAGATGTCATAAGTTTGTTTCTGATTATTGAGTAGTTTTTATTGACTTACGTAGTTTTTAATAAAATTTCGATATTTGAAATAATATCCTTTTTTTTCTTTTTATTGTGGTTTTCATATTTCTTTTTATGATAAAATGGTCGACTACCAAGTGATATATTTGCAACCTCAATTCCAGGATACATTCTATTTTTTATTATCTCTGCAACTTCAACCGCCGTAGATATCTCACTTCCTTCGCCCTTTATGAGTAATGCTTTATCTCCCGCGGTGAAAGCAAAAATAGCATCCTTGATTGATCGATCTTTATCATTTCGATTTTTAATAATGATTGATTTATCATTACCACTATTCTTATTCTTATGGTAATTATGGTTGTTTTTAAAATGTTTTTTCGAATATGGTTTGTTATACCTTTTGTTTCTTGGGTTATTTGTCATAAATTATCGTCTATTCGTCAAGATCATTAAATCATTAGATTAAAAGAAGTCCTAAGATTTAGTAATGTCAAATTAAATATAAAATTAATTAAAATCATTTAATTATTTTCTAATATTATTCAAGAATTTATTTGTTTAAAAAGTTTGGTATTATTTTCTTATTATAAATTTGCTAAAGAATATTTTAGATTATCAAGAACTCTAAAATATCCATAAATCCATTCCTCGAAATTTTCTAGTTTCTTTCTTTCATTAGCATCAAGGAAATCTCGAAATGGTTCAATTTTAGAATAAACGGTACCAAAATGCTCCATGAGTTTATATAATATATCATAGGGTTTATTGATTAGACTTTTAATTTTTTCTATGAATTCATTTCTTTTTTCATCATATTTTTCTATATCATTTTTTTCTTTTAATTTTTTTAGAATATCATCACATCGCTTTATTTCAGCTTCTATTTTTGCTCTAAATTTGGGTGCTCCCTTTGTAGTTGGTGGGGTATCTTGAATCCATATATATGATTTTTCCACAAATTCATAATTATCCTCATCATCTCGTTCCTTACCTGATGGTAAGAGCAAACTGAATTTCTTTTGTAATGTGGGTATTTCTTTCTTGATAATTACTTGATCAATATGTTCCAAAGCCCCTAGAACCTCGGGCATTTTGACTTTCATTTTTTCAATTGTGCTTTCAATCCTATCATACAAATCTTTCTCTTTATCAATAAAGTATCTCAATTCTACTTCAATAAAATCACTTTCATAACCTAAATCCGGATTTTCCAATCGAAGCGCCTTAATACCCAAATTATCATCTTTTTTATGACTATGGTCAAATTCTAAGGCAATTCCAAAGGGATTATAACTATTTTGATAGAAAATTTGAGTTTCAATATCAGTAGCACTTAAAAAATGACCGTGTCCGGGATGTGAATGCCACCATCCGCATGCAAACTCGTTTCTTTTATCATGAACCGATCTTTGATATAGTTCCTCATCAAACTGAGCAAAATCAACATAATGGAGGTTTGAAAAGGTAACAAACGTGTTATCTTCTCCAAAGCACATTGGAATGGCATCCGTGACAACCAATCTTTTATTATCCTCAATATAACCAATACAAATACCATATACTTCACGCCATTCGCTTGGATCTATCCTATCACTTGCATATCTTAGAGCATATCCAAGAATCCTTTTATATGCCTTCCAACTTAGATACACGGGTGATCTTGTTGGATCAAACTCCTTTTTTTCGTCCTTAGGTTTACCCGCTTCTTCTACATATTCTTCAGAATCTTTTTTTTTAGCTTTTCTTTCTGCAATTTTTTTATCTGAGTTTTCTTCCTCCTCATAAACTTCACTCGATTTCTCTTGTTCCTTTAATAATTTGTCAATATTTTTTCTCTGAATTCTATGTTGCTCTAATAATTCATTGAGATCTTCCTCATTTACTAATTCCACTTCTTTTGAATCATCAGCTTCGTTGCCTTTATACTTAACTCCTAAATTTTTAGTGATGTTTTTGACTCTTTGTTCAAATGTATCTTTTTCATTCTGGTCCATGGCTTTACTCTATTAAAATATTATTTTTGTATCATAATAAACTGTACTATTTTCATGACTACAAATATTCTTCAATGAATACCCCAATTAATTTTATTCAAATTATTAATTTCATATACTAGATTATAACATAAAAATTGAATGTATTAAATTAATTTTTTTATTGTTTTGACTATCATAATATGAAAGTGATTGGATTTTGCGGGCTTCCTGGCTCAGGGAAGTCGACAGCACTTGAAGCTATAAAAGATATTGGTAAAATAGTCACAATGGGTGATGTGATTAGAAAAGAGGCTGATAGAACTGGCCTCAGCCCAACAAGTGATAATTTAGGGAAAATTGCTGAAGAATTAAGAGAAAAGGGTGGTCAAGAGATTATTGCAAAAAAATGTGTTGAATATATCAAAAATTTAGATTATGAAGTAATCTTCATTGATGGGTTAAGATCTATATCTGAAGTAAATGAATTTAAAAAAAATTGGCGCTTCCCCGTGGTTGCAATCGATATTTCTGATAAAATGAGATATAAACTTCTTTTCGAGAGGGGGAGAAGTGACGATCCTAAAAACCAAATTGAGTTAAAAAAGAGAGATAGACGTGAGAATAAATTTGGAATAAAAAAAGTGATTAAAAAAGCAGATTATACTATAAGAAATAATGCGACTATTGATAAACTAAAATTGAATACAAGAGAACTAGTTAAAAAAATAATTGAAAATTATTGAGCTTTTCTATTATTTAAGGTAATCTGAAATTGCTTTAGCAAGCGATACCTTACTCACCTCATTATCAATAGAATCCGTTCCGATGATATAATCTGCACCAGCATTTAATATTCTAAATCTTGCTTGCTGCAATAATAAAGCATGGGTTGCTACAGCAAAAATTTTATTTGCTCCACTTTCTCGCGATAATTTGATTGCTGTGGCCATCGTTCCTCCTGTTGCAATAATATCATCGGCAATCACGACATCTTTATTTTTAAGGGTTAATTGTCCTTGCATTAAAATTTCTCCCGTTTTTACGTCTCGTTTTTTTTCGAAAAATTCCACCGGGACGTCTTCGCCAAAATGTTTAGCAAATGCCTTGGATCTTTCTATTGCTCCTTTATCTGGAGATACTACCACAATATCCTTAGCTCCTAATGATTTAACATGATCTGCTAAGACTTTCATGGAATCAATATTCACGACTTTATTAACTATCAATTCTTTCAATACTCCAGGAGCGTGTACATCTACTACGTATAACTCATCGATTTGTAAAGAATTAATTATACGTAAAATTACATTTGCAAATTGACTTTCTCCAGGTCTAAATATTTTATCTTGACGGGCATAGGCCAAATAGGGAATTACTATAATGATTTTTGAACTACCCATTCTTTTCACGGCATCGACCATCATGAAAAGTTCAAATATCCGAGAATTTTGGTCTCCATCTGAACTTGGACCTGTTGATTGTATTATAATTACTTCTTTTCCCTCAATCAATGTTTCATCATCAATATTTAATCTGAGATAATTTTCTCCATCAGGAAAAGTTTTAGTTTCAGTATTAATACAAGTTATCAGGGAGTCATTTTCAGATGCAAGCTTTAGTTCACGATATAAATTCATTCCTAGCATCTGAGATGCGGGTCCAACAACTATTATTTTTTCCATGTTTATATCACTTTATATTTTCAATATATAGTTTATTATTGTTTTTATTTTATTTTTTTTATGAATTTTAA
>CAZRIR010000110.1:0-7145 GCA_964600195.1 uncultured archaeon
TTTTAGAGAGGAATTTGCTTTTTAAACCATCTTTTTTCCATAATTCTCGAAGTATCAGAAATTGAGGTGGAGTAATGTTTTCCTCCTTTAGAATATGGCGCTGAATGATATCGAACTGCTTGTTCAATCTTTTCACGATGCGAAATAGTTTATAACAATTTTTTTGAGATGGATCATTTTCATTTAATTCAGACACAAATATCACGAAATTAGATGTATTTTTCAAAATAGTTTTGCTTTAGAATGATTTAGAAAATATTACTTCTACTAATTATATGCATTTCTTTCAATAAAAACTTAGGTATCGAATGATTCGGGATCAAAATATTTATATAATATGTTTTATACATAATAATTAGGTACCAAACATTTCAAAAGCAAACTAATGTTTATTAAAAATGTTTGAGAACCTTTTTAAAAACATTGAAATGATTGAATGAAAGTGAAATTTAAAATGACAGAATGTGATGATAATAAAAAACAGGAACAGGTTACAATTCTTAATGATGAGTTTAGAATTGAATTTTTACGAAAAAATTGGCTTTCTCATGATGCTCGGTGGCAAATGGAAGTCGTTAAAAATTTTGGATGGGATGCGGGTAATAAGATTAATAAAGCTGTTATAAAAGATATCGGAAATGTTATGATATTCAGGATGATGAAAATTTTTGGAATAACTGAAGTAAGGAATATTGAAAAACTTCGAACTTTAATATTATCAATAGTTAATCTCAATTTTCCCCCTCCTGCGAATGTTTATCAATTGGAACGCGTTTCAAATTCAACACTCTGCATCAAATGCCAAAAATGTTCAACATATGATAATGTTAAAAAAGTAAGGGCTACCAAGCTTTATGAATGTGGTTGTTTTTCACTAAGAGAAGGTTTCTTTAATGCTTTAAATTTGACTCTCGAACAAGAACGTGAAAGTTGTTTAATGAATGGAGATAAAGAATGTAAGATCCTCCTTAAAATCAAAGAATGGGAAAACCTTAATGATTCTGCTAATACATAAAGTTTTATAAATTAATGAAAAACTTTGAAAAATTGACAATTAATAGTATATAAGCATTCTATAATAATATTTAAAAAAGTATTAAAATAATGTGATTTCAGAGTCGATCATTTTTAAATTATCTTTATAAATAAAGAATTCTAATTAATATTCTGATAAAAAAATTCCAATATTATTAATGATATTATTCAATTATTCTTTTTTAGCAATATTATTCACCTGGTTTCATAATTTGTTTTAAAAAAGGTTTTTATCAAGAGGAGGGATTAAGGAAATGGATTTAAGTAAACATCAAAAGAATTATGATAAAATTTCCTCTCTAATGAAGGATAGAAAAGTGGATGAATTAATTATCGAAAGAAAATATCTTCCAGAAATATTTGACGGCGAATTATTAAAAAAGGATTATACGGTTGATAATTTACCTTTAATAAAAAAGAAATATGAACAATATTTAGATAAAAAAGGGATAATGGTAACATATTCAGGTATATTTATTCATTTCAATCGTTTTGAATTATATGATACTGATTTTGATAAAAATATTGATTATAAGATCGAAAATGTTGTAGTTACAGTCAATGTAGAAATTAAAGAAAAGATAGATCTCAATATCATCGCGCGAAAATATAACAATACAGAATATAATCCTGAACGATTTCCCGGTTTGGTCATGTGGATAAATGATCCGAAAGCAACCTTCCTGATTTTTTCAACGGGAAAGATAGTGGTCACCGGACTCCGAAAGGCAGAAGAACCTGAGAGAGGGGTGGACAAGGCGATAAAAAATCTCAAAAAAGCAGGGATTAAAGTATCCAATCCGGAAATAGCCATACAGAACATTGTCGCGAGTGGTGATCTCCACATGAATATCGATTTAAACATGGCCGCGATCGTGATGGAAAACGTGATGTATGAACCGGAAGTATTTCCCGGTTTAATTTATCGAATGGTTGAGCCTAAAACAGTGTTCTTGATTTTTTCAAATGGAAAAATCGTATGCACTGGTGCTAAGGATAAAAAGAACCTTAGAAATGCATTATCAAAATTGGAAGAAATAATAATAATATTGGGGCTTTAAAAAACAAATAAAATGAGAAGATAAATGGTATTGATGATTGAAATTAAATTTTTATCTAATGAAAAAATGTTAATCTCTTCATAATCATCCTTAAATTTTTCAAAAAATAGTATCATTTCAGGTAATTATTGAAATAACCACATTTAATATTAATTCTCCTTACTCTTATGAATTAATAAAGAAAAGGGTATAAGTTTAATCAGATATAATGTGAGATAATATAAAAGAACGGACGAAAAATAATGACTGTTGAAATCGAAGTAATCAACCATTATCCATGGCTTCCATCAACCAAAGACGTTTATTCTGACATTCTACCAAATAACCCTATTGAATTTATTAAAAGGTTATTTGAGAAATATCCCATTGATGAGATTCGAGGGAGAATCCTTAAGATATTTGGTGCTGCTTTTGAAAATAAAGAAGAAATAATGAACTATAAAATTGACGAGTTGAACGTGCTCCTGTATTTGATGCTTAATATCCTTCTTACGGTATTAGACGATAATGCGATTGCTAATAGGGTTGCAAATCTATATTCCAAGGTAAATTATAACGAGCTTTTTATTGAAAATGATTACATATTGTATAAAATATGTGAGGATTTGAACCTGAACGTCCTTTATTATCAGGACCCCATAACTTATAGGGTAAACATTACCAAGAATCAAAGAGAGGAAATCAAGACTAAATTTTCCATTCCTTTCACGAATTACTTGAATCTTGCGGCAAGCTTGAGAGACGATTACAGGAGGCTCATTAATAATTCACTTCATGATGGTCAAGTTTACATTCAAAAGAAGGATTTGATCCGGTTATTGCAAGAGCACGTGAGGAAAAAACTCATTCCAAGACTACACTCTGATAAATCCACATTGAAGAAATTAAGGGAACAATTATTAGATATTTGTGAATTCAAGGAGATTTATGATAAAATCTTGGAAGATTGGGAACATATGAAGGGTGATTATGAACCAGTAGAATTTCAATGGGGTGAAGATATTGAGCTTGCTGAAATATCCCCTCCATGTTTGAAAATGGTCCTGCAAAAAGCGAGTGATAGTCAAAATCTGATTCATAATGAGCGGTTATTTTTAGTCTTTTTATTACATGCCCTTAAAGTACCAATTGAAAAAATTGTTAAAATCTTTTCTACTCTTCCCGATTTTGACCGGGATAAAACGTTATACCAAGTAAATTTTGCATTAAACAAAAAATATAGCCCGCATAAATGTGCAACGTTGAAGTCATTAAATCTCTGCATGGCAGAGAAATACAAGGATGAATTATGTTTAAAGGGTTATTATTCAAAAACAAAAGAAGAACAGAGAGAAATAAATCATCCATTAACCTATATCTTTGTCAAGCAATTTCGATTATCTAAAAATAAAAACAGCGATGAGATGAAAAAGGTAAAGAATGAGTGAATATGCATATCTAAACCGTTTATTTCAAAAATATTACGATGAAAAGCGAAATGCGATTCCCGAGGTAACTTCATTTCAGAAAAGAGAATTTGGATTAATCCCTTGGAACAAGCAAATAATGATTAGACATCTCTCATTTGAAAATATAAATGATTTTAGAAACAGACTCGCTTTAGACGGACCAAGACACGTTTACTCAAGCGGAACCTTGTATGATGTTCCAGATCATCTGGAAATGAAAGAAAAGGGATATCTAGGTTGTGATTTGATAATCGATATTGACGTCGATCATTTTTACACTCCCTGTAAAGATGATCATGATTTATGGTATTGCAAGGAATGTGGGTTTACGGGAAAGGGCATGCCAGATAAAAAATGCAAGAAATGTGGTAACAATAAATTTAAAACCATTGCTTGGGTATGTGATGAATGTTTAGAAATTGCGAAACAATCTATTGTAAAATTAGTAAATGACTTTCTCATGCCTGATTTCGGAATAGAAGAATCAGAGCTAAATATTGCATTTTCAGGACATCGGGGGTATCATATTAAAGTAGAAAATGAAAAAATTAGGTCACTTTCGAGTGAAGGAAGAAGAGAAATTGCGGATTATTTATCGGGGAATAACATTTCTTTTGAACTCTTAGGTTTCAGGGCAATTAGCAATAATATCTTTGGTTTGAGAAGAGAAAACATAGGATGGTCCCAAAAAATAATAGATAAAATGGTAGAGATATTAAATGGCCCCAATTTGTATATTGAACATCTAATGATGAAATTTGGATTCGGAAAACAACAGATAAAAAGCTTTCAAAATTATAAAAATGACTTTTTAGATGTAATTACGAATAAATCTCCTCATAATGTGTGGGCAATTGAAGGTTTTGATATAATTAGCTGGCTTAAATTTTTAAATGGTATAGTAGGAGAAGTTGGCGTGGAGATTGATGAACCAGTTACCATCGACATTCACAGGCTCATTCGATATCCTGGGACTTTACATGGAAAAACAGGTTTTAAAGTCTTAGAATTGACCCTAAATGAATTAACTGAGTTTTCTCCATTAAACCAACAAGATGAGGCACTTGATCCGATCGTTTTTTATAGCAAAAAAGTTAACCAAAAAATAAAGATAATTGAAAATTCCATACCTTCGACCATAATTAAAGGTGAAAGTTTTGGACCATTTAAACAAGGGGATATTATTGAAGTTCCAAACCACGTAGCCGTGATGTTATTAGCTAAAGAAGTTGCGACATTAATATAAATAGGATAATAAAAAATTTTATATCTCTTTCCTTACATCATTTATAATATTACAAATGTGAGAGAATTTATCTTCATGGACATTAAAAGAGAATATAACAATCTTTATCAACATTGGTCCAAGGAGGTTCAAGAATCAGATTTAACTCTCTTGACCCAGGAAGATTTTGATAATTATAAAAAATCTGTTGATTATATTAAAAATTTTAAGTTAAAAAAAGAAGATATTATTCAAAATGAAGTCCTGAAATCGTACAAAGACAATTTCCAATATCTCTATACCGATTTTTTAAAGTTAAGAGAAATAAAAATATTTAATGCGGCATTAGCACTACAGGAAATTGATTTTAAAAAAGTGATTGAAGCTGAGAAATTATTTTTTCAGAACCTAGTAAGTTCAATTAAAGGTTTCAAGAAATTACGTGAAATTCCTCTTCACGAAGATCTTGCTCCTCTAAAGATAGATAATAATATTGCTATTCCCAATATAGAGAATAAAATGAACAAAAATGAAATCATTGAATTTAATGATCTTGACCATGTACTAGAGATTGAAAAAAAGAAAAAAATCATTAAACCTATTGAAGATGATACAGAAAAGGAAAGTTATGATTACACGCTCATCAGGTTTTTAAAAAAAACCCCACCATTAGTCGGAATAGATCTAAAAAATTATGGCCCTTTTGAGAAAGAAGATGTTGCCTTCATTCCCTATAAAAATGCTATTATCCTTCTTTCAGAAAAATTTGCGGTGAAAATTGATATTTCTCATTAATTAATTTTGATATTGTTTATCAAATTTCTCCTTGAAGTATTTAATTCTGTACTCTGCATATTTGTCAATCAAGGAGAATTTTGGAGGATTGACATTAATTAATTGTCCTCCACAATGGGGACATTTTGATTTCGCATTTGCCAGGCCATATCTCTTACATTCCTTGCATTTTTGAAGATATTTAGTCATGAGGCAAGCCTTACTAACATGTACAATAATTTAATTAATCACGTATAAATTCAAATTGACCTTCATTTTGTCCTGCTTTTGTTTCAACTATATCAATAACATCAGAGAGAATTCCTTCTGCATCAATATAATCCTTTGAAACGATCTCTAACCGATAAAATGGAGTTGCGATATAAGAAATATCTATTTTTCTTGTATCTCTTGGATTTTCAACGACTTTAAGAGCAGTAAGTAAAGTATCCTTAATTAATTCTATTCCCTTTTCATTTATGAATGATAATTTAATTTTTCCTATGATATTCACTGTCGAGATTTCTACATTCTCATCAATGATTTTAAGATATTTCTTTTTTACGTCATCAGTTATGTTATCGAAATTATCAAGAATTTTTTCTCCATTTTCCTTGAGATCATCTAATGCTTCTTGATAGCTCCTATACTTGTCTAAAATAGGAAACCCTATTTTTTCGTATAATTCATCTAAGTTCATCCCCGTTTCTTCCGATAGAAATTCTAACAATGTTTCAAATTTCATGGCAAACTTCCGCTCCTTTTTAACACTATCTTTCTGAGCAGAATTGACCCGTCTTAGAGAGCAATCAACGTGACCTTTCTCAGGAGTTACCTTAAGCACCCTTACCACGATTAATTGATTAATTCTGACATAATTCCTCATGTTTTTTATCCATCTACTGGAAACTTCGCTGATATGTATTAATCCTCTTGCACATTGTTCCGATGGAAGTCCATCATAATCTATCAAATCAACATAGACATATTGATTTTGAATTTCAACAACTCGTCCCATTACAAAGTCTCCTTCTTTAGGAAAGGGTGTTCGGCTCTTTACCATGATCTTTATGAATTATTACTTTTATATTATAGAATATATTTGAAGAGTACTTTATTAAAAGTTATATGATATTTTACTTTTATTATCTAATTATTTGTAGCAAGATATAGTTTTTCATTATTTTTAAACGATATGATGGAACGAATATGTTTAAATAGGATTAAATGCCATTTCATGAAAGAAAATCGACACACTCGTTCTTTTTTTTACTTTTAATTTTATGATTCAATTATTAGAATAAAGTATAAATTATCTTTAATGAAATCTATAGCAGATAAAAAACGAAAAAATAATCTAATTGATTATAGACAAATTAATATTGCCTCATATTCATGTAATTTCAATAAGATCCCTCCAATTATCGGTATTATCACCGCTGATCAATTCGGAAACACCATCATGATTTACGAGCATTCTCATGATGAAAAAAATAATTATGGGCCAATAATATCCTATTTAAAAGAAGATGATAAGAATTTGATTGAATTAGACCTGATTTCAATGTATTTTAGTTCATTTAAAATTTTTGCAGGTCAAAC
>CAZRIR010000111.1:0-7081 GCA_964600195.1 uncultured archaeon
ATTGCTTTTTCTACAACGTAATCTTCTTCATCCAATAATTTTAAAGCGATTGATTCGATGAGAGACTCACGAGTAATTTTCTGCTCTCCACCCGCAACAAATATCAATAGCTGCAAAGCCATTTCACGAACATTAGGGTCTTTTGAATCCTTGATTAATTGCTCGCTAAATGGTATGAATAATCCACATTCCTCTTCACAAATATTTTTTAATAAAAGAAGAGTTGTAAATCGATCAATATGATCAATGTTCGTAAGTTGTTCTAATAAATATGGGATATCTATCACGAGATTTTCGATGAGATATTTTAAGACTTCACTCCCTCCTTGCAAAGAATTAAAAGTTTGGATTACATTTTCTAACCTATCAATATAATTGCTCTCATCAGCTTCATTTAGATATTTACCAATAATATCCGCAGATTCCTTTATTTTATGCTCTTTAAGCAATTTTTTTATTTCATCAAACATTCCATCACTCTCTGTCATTAATAATTCCTCTTTTTAAGTTTATAACCATAATATATAAAAATCATTATAGAGACTGTAGATAAAATTGATAACCCATCTCAAATCTCGATAACGAAATGGTAATTGCCTTCCATCGGATGAAAAATGATTTGTTTTCAAGTTTAAATATAATTTTAAACTTAGGTTATCATACAAATCAAAATATAATTTTATTTTTGAACAAAATAATGAAAGACTTTTGAGATCCTCATCAAATGTATTCCAAAAATAACTATCCGATTTAGAAAGCTCCATTTCTGGGTTTATTTCATTTGATATATTTGAAAGTACATCTTTCGGTATAATTGTCTTTATTATTACATACTTGTTTTTTTTTAATCTTATTTCAACATCTGGGAAATATATCTTACTATAGAGTTCACATAAACCCTTCAATAACTCTAAACTTTGTATGCTCTCACGGTGAGCGTTGCAAAGTGTTAACCCTTCATTAATGTATAATATGTGAATTTTTTCTTCATATTTTATGATTAAAAAATTTTCATGATGGTTATATTCAAAATCTTCATTTTGATATAAAATTCTATCATCTAATATTTTGCATGCTTTATCCCATTGATTTTTAGCAATAAATCTTGATAATTTTCTATAATCTCCATGAAAATAAATATCAAAAAAATCTTCCATGTAAAGATAAACATCATTAGGTCTATAAATTACAGTTTTATTTCTAAAATCTCGCAGAACTGTATTTTTTTGGATTCCATAGCAAAAGTCTGGTATTTTTTCAACACCATTCATCAATCTTAGGTTCAATAAATAGCGTCTATTACACATTGGAGTAAGCGTGCATACAACCCTATCTATCTGGCAAGTTTCAAAACATAACTGATCTATCCGTTTTATTGCTAAATTTATCAGTTCTGATCGATTTTTTTCTACAGTTGATTTTTCTAAATATTTTATTATATGTTTTGGCTCTAAACTCATGCTATAATTCTTAAGAATCTTTATACTTTTAAATTTTTTATCTCTATGTATAATAAAAAATTTTTAATATGAATAAATTTACTTCATTTATAGAGAGGATAATATAACATTTACCGAAATAATGCTGCGACAATTTCTTGTATTTTATAAAGGAGATATTATTTTTTCTCACTCATTTGCGATAGGGTTGGATATTGAAGAGTTAAATAAAGCAAAAGAGACCATGCAAACTATTTCCGTTCCAGACAAAACAGTCAGTAGACCTATTTTAAATTATCAAATTTTTCATTATCTAAAAACATCAATCCAATTTTCATATATCACGGATTGTAACGATTCTTACAATTATATCGATAAAATAATGAAAAAAACTATCAGTAAATTCTCTCTTTTTTTTCCAGATCCCCTTGATATTAAAGATCAATTTAGTTCTAAAGAAGCATTTGTTAAATTTTTATATGAAGCTCAAAAAGAATTACACACTAAAATAGCATTAATAGGTCCCTTAAACGCAGGAAAAACGACATGCTATAATTTAATTCGTAATGATGATGAACATTCTATAATGAATGTTGCAAAATCCTCTACGACATCTATTGGAGATTTGACTTTTGATATTTGGGATAGTATTCTAACTGATAATTTCTCTTTATTATGGTCAAAATTAATAGGAGGTTCCGATTTAGTTATTTTCATATTTGATGCCTCAAATTACAATCTACAAGTTTTAAATCATTTTATAAATCTTTACAAAAAGGAAAGTGGTTCAGCCAAATTAATTGTAATTGCGAATAAATCTGATTTAATATCAAAGGATGATATAAAAAGAATAAAAACTGAATTAGATAATATCGAGATAAAAGAATTATCTCTGATTAAATCTAATGGTAAGTCGCGAATTTATAGGTATATTTCTGATACCCTAAAATTAAAAAAAAATCTTCCGTCGAATTTTGAAAATTTAATAAAGCAAGCAGAGAATCTCGAAGAAAGCGGTAATACCGTTGCCGCTATTGCAAAATATAAAGAATTAATAAATATTTGTAATACATATCAAGAATTAGACTTAGAAAATGAATTTAAAGAAAAATGTGAACAATTAGATCTAAAATTAAAAAAAAATATTGCAGAACGGAAAGAAGAACAAAAAAAGATAAAATTTACTCCCTCACATGCTATTAAATTTTCAGAAAAAATTATGGTTAAAAAATTGCCTTCAATGCAAAAATCAGCTACTTCAGAAACATTATTTGCTCAAAATAAAATCAAGGCTGAACTTGATAATAGCATAAAAAATGCTTCTATTGGTACAAAAAAAAAGAAAGTGAAAAAATTATCATTGAAACCAGGCGATATTAAAATAAATCTTCAAAATATAAAAAGTCAAGCTAAATTAATCAATGGTTTAGGAACTACAAGTTCAACTAAATCAAAGAGTGATTCCGTTCCAAATTTAGAAATTGATCCAAATAAACTCAAAACCGATCAAGATTATGCTGAAGCATTACAAACAATAATTAAAAAAGAAGGTAGTGAATTAACTTTAGAATTATGCTTGGAATTTATTGATCAAATGAAAAATGAATTAAAGAGAAACCTTACTTTTGATGATCTTCTTATCGCAAAAGATGCTTTTATCAAGCAAGAATAATTATATTATAAACTCTCTACTAATTGATGAATAAAAAGAAATTATAGAACCAATCGTAGAAAAAACTTTTTTCTAATAAATATAATAAATAAAATAAAATTATACAACCCAACAATATTAAAATTAGAAAATAGCGCTCCAAATTTATTTCAATTAATGGGTTTCTCTTCAAAAATTTCGGTTTATTACCAAAATATACCAGAATGAAGCTGATTGAAACAAATATCAAGTTAATGAATATATTTATGATTAAAATTACAATGATGAAAGTGATAATATTAAAAAAAAATGAATTATTGCTTGAATATTCAGAAAATAAAATTATCCAAAATGAATTTATTAAAGTAATACTGTAGAAAAAGGCAATAAAAAAACCCAAAAGCAAAAATTGGATGCCAAATATCTTATATTTAATCCAAAAATCTCCTAAATGCTTAATATTATCATCTGTGGTTTCAATCATTATAGGATAAAAAGAATAAAAAAGCAGCAACCGAATTAAAAAATTTACTATAATATAAAATATAATTGTATTATAATACCCTTGCTCAATTGCTAAACCTTTTAAAACAGGAATAATCGAGATTATTAAAATTATTAAGTTAAAATCTGCACAAATAAAGAAACCAAATAGTTTTTTAATTGAAAAGGTTGTTCCATCGAATTTTCCAAATAATTCTTTTAGTATATAAATAATTGATATTAAAATTCCTATAAATGCTAAAATTATTGATGTGATTGAACTTACCAAAAAATTATAGGGATAAATTGCTAAGATTTTCATTACTTGAAAACAATTTATAACAGAAAACAAAAGATATAAAAGTAAATTCGTGTATGAAGATTCTTTAAAAAATTTCTTTAAATGAAATATGAAGAAAGGAAAAAATCCTGAAGGGATCCCCAATCCTAATAATAAAAATAAGAATGTAAAATAATTATTATAATTGGAAATTTCTGTAATAATTAGAGTATTAGATTCTATATATATAAATAAACTAGATAAAAACATTAGTAAAGTGCTTATGCTAACTCCAACGATATAATATTTCAATAAATTTAGCGACTTATAATAATCTGAGTAAAAGAAGATCATTCCCAAAAATACCATTATGAAAAGTAACCAAAAAGAGATTAATAAGATATTTAATGACAAAATATAACAGGAAATTCCAAGAAGTATAACTAGTATCAAACAATCGTGTACATTTTCATTTATGGTTAATTCAATTTCATCTTTAGAAAAAATCGAAACGATTAATCCTGAAAGAAGTACTAGTTCTATAAGAAATAAAGTTCCTTTTTCAAAATTTAAGTAAAATAATCTTAAAACTAAATTGTTCAATCCATAATAAATTAATAGAATTGTATTTAAGATAATAGCAATTAAAATTAATTCGGATGTGAGAGTTTTTCTATATCTATTACTTTCAAATAAATATATTATAAAAATTCCTATTAGAATTAAGAAAATTGGAATGATAGAAATTATAAATAAAAGAAAGCTCATCTATTATACCTCATCTTTTTTTAAAATTGTTTGGTTTATCTTTAATTCAGTCCATATTTCGTCTTTAGCTTCGAAAAATAGATCCTGTTCCTTTTTAGACTTAAAATAAGGTAAATATGTGCTTATTAAATAAAGGATATCAAATACAATAAAGAAAAATGAAAGAAAATTAAGCAGTGGAAAATATATGAACATGTTAATGAAAATGATAAAAAATAATAGTATTAATGAACCTAATTGCTTTTTTTTTTCTTTTGGTGATTTAATTAAACTAATAAAAAGGACAGAAATCATGATAATAATCAAACTTATTAATCCAATTTGCTCTAAAATCATCATTTTTTAAACCTCAATATTAGAGTTTCATTAAAGAAATTTATTTAATATTAATTTTTAAAATTAAAAAAAATATTGATATTTACAAATAAAATAAATAACAAAAAATAATTGTTGAAATGATATCAGATCAATCTAATCAAATATTTTCCTCAAAAAAAAATTAAAGATGAGAATTGTAAGGAATCTCGTATTTCCAAAAAGTTTCTGCATAGAAATCTCTTGTTTCTTGGCTTAAAAAAGTTAATTGTGATTACCTGTAAATGTGATTTTCCAAGCATGGATTTTTATTTCCAA
Organism: uncultured archaeon; assembly: GCA_964600195.1. Classification (GTDB taxonomy): domain Archaea; phylum Asgardarchaeota; class Lokiarchaeia; order Sigyniarchaeales; family SOKP01; genus FT1-020. The sequence goes on from CAZRIR010000111.1 coordinate 5,255, forward strand.
TGTTAAAGATGAATATGAGGAAAAAGATTCAGATTTCTTCTTCATAATTTCTTAGGATCTGATACACCAAATTTTTAAAAGCTAAATTGACGTTTTTATTAATCTCTGGGAATTTGTAAAATTTCCATTTCCTGACAAGAGAACTAGCTTGGAATCGGACGTTATCCTCATCGCTCTTTGGATCATTTCGATGGTCGATGCGGTCTATAAAGGTAATAAAACTAAGATAGAAATATATGATCTATACTACGATGACATTAAGAGTTTTTGGGATTTTTTCTTAAATAATCCCAATTTTCAACCTGACTTTAAACAGGTTATACGAAAATCTTATAGTTTAGATATAGATCTGGAGATTTTTGGCAAATTAAAGGGATACTCCTTAGAACAGAAACAGGAAATTTTAACCAAGGCAATTCAAATGAATGAAGATCACGAAAAATCCAAAGAATTTTTAGAAAACTTGTTATATCAAGATGCATTCGTAGCAAAAGCAATTTTAGCGTGCAATCATGAATTAGACAAGATAAAATCTGTTTAAATAATTTTGCGAGTATAAGTGTACACGATGAAAAAATTTAAAAAAGTTATAATCAAGCACCCCACGTTAAGGAATCTACGGAATAATTTACGAAAGATCATAGATATTTGGGAATTAACGGAAGAAAAGAAATTATCAGACAAAATGCAGTCGTTAGATTGGAAATCTCCGCAATGGCGCGAGCTTCGTGATACACAAAATCAGTTGCGACGCTTGCTTAACTTGTCAATTTGTGTATGCGACGTGTGCCAAGCCCAGGATAAGGACATGGTTTTCGACCCTTTCGTGCCAAAATGGATGTGCGTGGATTGTCATGAAGTCCTCATCCCGAAATACAAGGACCCCCGCGTTCAAGCGGAAATACATGCCGAAGCAGATGATGTCTCATTAGAGGAGTTTAAAGCAACCATGCAAAAGAATTTTGGCATTAAAGAAGAAAAAAGTAAAAGAGATTAATTAAATATTTTCAATTATTGTAGCTTCTGAAACCCCGCCCCCACCGCAAAGAGTGGCTAACCCAAAACTAACATTTCTTTTCTTCATTTCATGGATTAAGGTTACTATTATTCTTGCTCCTGTACATCCTACGGGATGGCCTAATCCTATTCCCGAACCATTTACATTACAAATTTCCGTGTCCCAATTTAATTCTCTTGCTATTGCCACGTAAGGCGAAGCAAATGCTTCGTTGCATTCAATCAAACCAATATCTTTTTGTTCCATTTTTGCTTGCCTCAATGCTAATGGGGCACTATACATTGGACCGACGCCCATGTATTTAGGATCATTACCTGCAATGGCGATAGTTTTTATTTTTACCATCGGGGTTAAACCCAGCTCATCTGCCTTTTCCTCAGTTGTTAACAAGGTGAGACATGCTCCATCATTGATTCCGGAAGAATTACCCGCCGTGACCGTTCCATCCTTCTTGAATGCTGGTTTTAATTTGGCTAATTGTTCCATTGTTTGTCCAGGTCTGAAATGCTCATCTTTATCGAATACAAATGATTTTTTTCTTGTTTTAACTTCGATTGGAATGATTTCATCTCTAAATCGGCCATTTTTAGTTGCTTTTTCGGCATTATTATGCGATTTCAATGCTGCTTCATCTTGCATTTGTCGCGTGATGCCATACTTTTCTGCAACGTGTTCCGCGGTCATGCCCATTATATAGGATGATTGAGGGGCAAAGGCTTTGCTTCCTGCATGTAATCCTTCCATTATTCCACACTTTAATTCGGTATTACCTAAACGAGCTCCAAATCTCGCCGCAGGTAAATAATACG
>CAZRIR010000112.1:0-2026 GCA_964600195.1 uncultured archaeon
TGTAAAAAAGCAAAACTGGCTCCTGTTTTTCCTAAACGCTTGATATTCAAGTTTTCTACTCCGCTATTTTGTGCAATTTTAAGGGTCATCATGTCACAGGCCGCACCCTGAGGTAAAAAATTTCCTCCTAAATTTATACCAATAATTAATGCAAATATAAGAGGTACTGGTGAAAATCCAAAGGTATAGATTAATGAATCAATAATGGGAATAAAAATTAATGCGGTTGGCGTATTTGCTACAAATCCTGAAAGACCGCTTACGATTAGGAGGATTATGACAGCTAAAACAAAAATATTTAAAGTATTAAATGGAATATCATTAAAGATTTCTTGAAATCCCGCCCCTATTAAACAACCTATCACTACATAAAGTGCTATAAAAAAGAAGATAATTTCCCATTCAATATCGCTTAACATATCGCTCATTTTTTTCTTTGTATATTTCCTATTTACTATAACCATAATGAGCGCCGATATTACCGCTGTTAGATATAACCATGGAATAATGACAAATAATATAATAATTGTGATAATTGCTATAGAATTAAAATAAAACATTGTTTTATCTTTTATCATGATGTCTGCATCAATTAAATCTAAAACAACTCTTTTTTGATATTCCTCTATTTTTGGTTCCTTACTTAAAGTCCTTCTGTCCAATAAAAAAATGGTTAAAAATAATAAGAAAAATGAAAAACCCCAGAAATAGAAAATAAAATATCCTGTGTCCAGGTTAAAGGCCGTAGAGATGATGATGTTTTCTCCTGAAGAAAACGGTGTTATGATTGATCCGATATTTATACATACTGTCATTCCAAGTAAATAGGTTCCCGACCTGATTTTTAAAAAATGACAGAGGCGAATGACTACGGGAGCCAATATTAACACGACAACGACATCACTAATGATTGCCGCAAGTAAGGTTGCAATTGTACATAACAAGTAGAAGAATTTACGCTGATTTCCTCCAGATAATTTAAAAAGCTTTACTGCCAAAAATTCTAATATATTCGAGTCTTGGGCTATTTTTGTTATTATACTCATTGATAAAATTATGATAATTGCTTCCCATTGTATAGAATTAATGAAAAATCCTATATTACTTCCTGGAATGTTTATTGCCGTAATTGTCGCAGCTATGAAGCAAGAAAGTAAGGATATAGCCACAAAATCCAACTTGGAAAATGTATAACTTATAATTATCAATACAAAGAAAATGAATAATACTATAAGTAAAGGTCCGTAAATCATTTTTTTAAATTTATGAATATCTCTTGAATAAAAATGATAATATATAAGATCTAATAAATCTAAGTTTTTTTTGAAATGGGGCTCTAATAAAAATATTGTCGCATTTTAGTGGACATAAATTAGCTAATTTGCAAATAGAATTCTCATATTTACCCGATTAGGAGTTGAAGTAAAAATATATCCAGATCAAGTTCCTTTATCAATTTAAAATTATTTAAAATGTAATTATACACATTTTCTTGTCTTAAATAATCGATGAAAGACACGGGATCCAAGTTTTCTTTAATCAAATCAACAATTCTTTTAATTAAATTTATAATTTGCTTTTCTACAATGACCATGTCACAATTTGAGGGATTTATACTAATAATATTAACTCCCGTTGTCGGACTAAAGGTAATTTTTTTTAATTCTTCTTGTGATTGGACGTATGGATTTTTTTGATAATTTTCAAACATCTTTTCAATCTTGCTAAAGATAGTATCTTTTTTTACTAAGGTTAAATGGTTTTCAATTACATTTTGTAAGAGATTTAGAACTTGTTGAAAGATTCCTAAAATATCAAAAAATTCTGCAATACCTTTCACTACTTCTGCTTCCTTCCATTGTTCGTAATACTCGTTTATGACATCCTTAAAAGGAATAAAAGCATCAGTGTTACCAAACCAGTTTGCTTTCCAATATTCTTCATTCTTTACATATTCTTCTATGAATGAATGTTTAATTACATTTAAGCGGGCACTAATGAGGGCCGAGCTAACAGTTTTATCATC
>CAZRIR010000112.1:2126-7044 GCA_964600195.1 uncultured archaeon
GTTTAATTACATTTAAGCGGGCACTAATGAGGGCCGAGCTAACAGTTTTATCATCTGCCGCAATAAATAATAGATTGGACATTTCATCTGAAAGATACACCCATCTTAAACCGCCCATTTCAATTGATTCTATTCCTTGCTTAAATTCCACTACCGTGAATTGATTTAAGGCCGTTAGTAATCCAGAAACTAAGTCTTCATTGACAGAAAACTCTTTATAGGGATTATAAAGAAGCGTGACTCCAGAATTACCGTCCATTATCCATATATTCATGTTTATCTTGTAGGAATATAATTATTTTTAATTGATTGAAGATCTTGGAAGTTATAATCAAGTGTTATTTTTAAACCTAATAGTTTTTGAAAAATATAATGCATAAAATCAAAACACTCATTTATTTTTTTTTAATACATAAAATGAATGAGGATACATTTCTGTTAAATTTTATAATAGCCTTTTTAGTTCGTTACCTTTACAGTATTTTTGCAAATTGTTTAATAAACCCGTGATTTTAGTGCGTAATATCAATTCAGAGGCGCTTTTTCCGATTAAATTCATGAAATCACTACTCAAAGTAAATCTATCTATAAAAACACCTATCTTCGTTTTGGTAGCTCCTATTGCCTTAACACGGACCCGACCTTCCAAGTTACTTACGTCTTTATTGTTTCTCACGTTTATTTCAATTAATCTCCCTTTATTTTGATCCTCGCCCTTATCATCCATTACTAATTCTCCTTGCAATTCGATAGGGATTTTAACAACATTGACCTCATCCATTATATCACTTTTAAATACGTTTGGTGCTATAAATTCTACAGATATTTTTTTTACAGGTGAACATTTCTCCCAAATACCTGGTTTATACAAAGCTTCTAACAATTCCTCTTTCTTACAATTATCGATCTCCATTACTTTTGAAATAATGTTATTACTCTTTGACATGATCTGTAATCAATTTGGTAGTTTTAATTTATTAAAAAATGTAAAGTATATAATTCTTTAGATAATGATCATTGCTTGATAAATTGGAAAAAAAATGAAATCTGATGTGAAGATAAATAGAACTCCTATAATTAATAATAAAATTAGGAAATTTATTATTCTGCTTTTATTCTCATCTTTAACATCTGAAGCAAAAACACACTTTTTGAGCATTAATATCAATAGATCGGAGTTAGAAATAAACATCATTATGTCAATTAAAATAAAGATTATGAAGGAAATTAAAATGTTAGCTTCAAAAGGTGCATGTAAGAATTCGATAATTTTTATCGAAACAAATGGTAATTTAAATATAAAGTAAATTCCTAATATGGGTATTGTACTTAAAATTACCCAAAATATCAAACCCAAGCAATATTTCAATAAGATTAAAGTATTTGAGATATAAAAACTTGAAAGTAAAAAATTAAAAAAACATATCATTAGGGTCAAGAAGCATGATATTAAAAAAGCTCGAAATGAATTTTTAATAATTGATATGATTGGATTTAAATAATATTTCTTCTTAAAAATTTCGATTTCCAAATAAATATTCCAAATATTCTTTTTAAGCCTCAGTCTTCCTCTGATATTATCCTTTTTAAAAATTTAAATCATCTTTTTATTATCATCATTGGCTTTATTGAAATATAAATATGAAAGAGAAAATATAAGAATTCAGAAATATCTAAAAAATCAGTATCTTATTAACTTGCTTTCTTCAAGTGAATTCTCTGCCTTGCAATTAGGACATATCCACGTCGTTTCATTTTTTTTTACAGAATTAATACAGTTATTACATATCGCAATGTCGCAAATGCAATAATTTAAGGAATCAAGAGAATTTTCATAGTTCTTCTTACATGAAAAGCATGAGGGTGGTCTTGAATTCTTTGGCATATTTCTATTTAAATCCTTTTTAATTAGAATATTATTTAATATTTACATTTTATATAATTTAACTATATTCTTTTTATTTTGTCAATTAACCTTGTCATTTTTATTTTATAAAAGATTTAATATATCTATAAAAATACTTTTCAATTACATAAAAAATGGATACATGGTCGAGCAGAATCAGGTTATTATTTTTAATCTCGATTTTATTTGTTTGGTTTTTCATCCGAGAAATTTTAGGGAATAATTTAAGCATGGCTTTGTTTTGGGGTAGTTTCACGCTCATTTATATAGTTAGTTTAACAATTTTTTATTATTTTCTGAAAAGGTCTGAGAATTAGGACTTTAATTTGAATTTCATTCTTTTTTTTTCAGGAAATCTGGGATTAGACTATCAATTCCGAGACTTTTAATGAGTGAATTTCTAGCATCACCTCCTAACGTAATTATCCCAACCACTTTTCCCACAACTTCTGACATGTCCCTGATAGCTTGAGTTGCATCCTTTAATGACTCTCGTATAGCTTTATTTGTGTTATTGATTCCTTCTGTAGCATTATCTAAGCTTTCAGACATTTTGGCAGCCACATCGTTTACAATAGTAGATAATTCTTTAATTTGAGCATTTAATTCTTTAATTTCAAAATTTACTTCGCTTAATTCTTTTTTTAAATCTTTAATTCCAGACATTTTTTTCAATAAAATATGTATTTTATATTAAAAAGCAATTATTTGATAGATAGAAATAACTTAACTATTAAAAAATATTTTTTTATCGATTGATAAAACATGCTATCTAAATTAAATTTTCAATCATAAAATCTACATTCCAATAGATTTAATGAGATAGACTTGTTGGTAACTCAATTGGAGGGCATTCATCAATTTTAGCATAAAAATCCGAAGAAATCTCAATCTTAAAAGTCTTCTTGCATTTCTTGCACTTACAATAAGCAGTATTGCCATTTCCATCAAATAAAACTTCATAGTGAGTAAATTTATTACCACACGCACTGCATGTTAAATTATTGTCATCAAGAAATTTTTCAAGTTTTTTAACACTCGAGTAAGTTTTATAACATTCTGAACACAAGTTTGGATATTTCTCTGATATTATTTTTACAGATTTCAACTTTTTAATCAAATCCACATGAAATTCGTCCGTAGCTCCTCCACAGAAATCACATTTAACTGTCATGTTGGTTCCTATTTAATATATGATTTTTTATATTTATACCTTTGTTAATTCCCTAATTTATATACAAATCGATAGGGTATTTAAACGTTATCCAAATTTTCATATGAAAAATTAGAAAATTTATAAAAGTAATCAATGTTCATAATAGAGTTTTTAATTGAATTAATTTTTGGGTAATTTCCTTGAACCTTCGCCGACTTTCTTGTAAATAAATCCTAGCGATTCCATTTCTTCTCTATTGAAAATATTACGACCATCAATGACAATAGGTGTTTTAACGATTTGCTTAAGATTATTTAGATCTATTTTAGAATATTCTTTGTGATTTGTAGCGAAAATCAATACATCCGAATCAGTTGCGGCATAAATTATATCATCTGTCAATTCCGTAGCGCTATAATCTCTTTTCTTGACATAAGGATCATGCGCAATGTATTCAATATTATGGGAATGGTATCGTTGTTTCAAAATTGAGACAATTCTTTCTGATGGAGTATTTCTAGTATCATCAGTATTAGCTTTATAAGAAACGCCAAATAATGCTATTTTTAAATTATCCATTATCATTCCTGCTTCTTTAATACTGGATTCCAAGAGTTCTATCATGTGTTCTGGCATGTAATCATTTAATTCACGGCCATAAGGAAGTATCTTTACATGATCTATATATTTTTTTGGAGTGTATTTTTCAAGGCCATACATGAGTAACCAAGGATCTTTTGTCAAACAATGCCCCCCAACTCCAGATCCAGGATAATGCATCATTCTATCATGACGATAATTTATTAAATTAATGATATCAAAGATATTACGATTAAAATCTTCTGCAACTAAAGCCATCTCGTTAGCAAAAGCAATATTTATATCCCTATAGGTATTTTCAATGCATTTTGTCAATTCTGCCGTGAGTGTATCCGTGACTTGTAATTCTCTTTTAACGACTTTACCATACAGGAATTTTACCTTCTCATTAGCATCTTCACATCCCCCTCCAATAACACGGGGGAAATTTACAATATATTCAATTAATTTTCCGGGCATAACACGCTCAAAAGAAAAAACTAAATAAAAATCTTCTCCCCTTTTAAGACCACTACCTTTCTCCAATATAGGTTGAACTATGTTATCCGTCGTTCCTGGAGCAACGGTAGATTCAATAATAATTGTCACTCCTTTTTTCATAAATTTTGCAATTTTTTGAGATACTTCCTTAAGTGACTCGTATCGAGGTATCTGTTTATCATCAACTGGTGTCTGCACGTCGATTAGTATATAATCCGCGTCTTTACAGGCTTCTTTATATTTATGAGTTACATGGAATTTTTTATTTGCTACTACTCGTGATATGAGTTCATCAAGTCCGGGTTCATCACCTTCAAAGGGATTTTTACCACTGTTAAGATAATCTATTTTCCAGCCTGACCTCTTAGATTTACGTTGAATTCCTGTGACGAAAAACCCATCCACATCAGCTAATAAAACTGCCATTGGGATTCCAACATATCCCATTCCAACAACTACTATTTTATTTCCATCCATTTTTAACTCATGCAGTATTTGATCTTTACTTTATAAATTAAAATTGTATACTATTGAAATAATTTAGTGCATGTTTTATAATTTTCGTTATATCTTCTATAGACTATCAGAAAAGAGTATATAATATTTTATTTGGTTCCTAATATTTCTTTGATAAATTTTACTAATTCTTTTCCAGCAAATGGCTTCATAATATAACCATCAGCACCCATTTTTTTCCCCTTTTGAATATCTTCATTGAAACTTTTAACAGTGAACAAGATGACGAGAATATCTTTATATTTTTCATTGGATTTTAT
>CAZRIR010000113.1:0-7004 GCA_964600195.1 uncultured archaeon
TATTTGAAATCTAAAGCTATTAATAATTTTATTTCCACAATTATTATATCAAGTTAGATAATAATATCAGATCAAATAATAGATATTGATATAAATGGAAGAAATTTTGAAAAATTCTATAATAAAAAGCATGATGTTTGCTGCATTTGATGAATTTGGTCCCATGCCTAAATATGTTTTCCCGAAAACTGTTTCGGATAAAATTAAAAAAGAATCAGAAGATGAATTATTCACAATACGAGATTATACTCAAATGGCTATAAAAACACTAAGTTTATTGATGGAGGATCAAGTAGCAACGAGCGATGAAAATTTTTCAAAAGTAAAATATTTTGCAATTATCCCTTTTCCTGATTTTAATATTACAGCTCTTACTTTTTTCCATTTTATATCAATTCAAGGGAATTCAAATCCAGTTCCTTCGGCTTTTGCATTGATGGTTGACGAAAATTCTCGGAGTTTTCTTTATGATAACATAACTACTATTCAAACGATAATTTTTGATTTATTTATTAAATTTGATGATGAAATAGAAACTGGATTCAAACCTACTGACCAAGTGGAGCATTTATTTAAAGATTTACTTCAAAAAATAATAAAACTTGAGCAAAATCCCCCAGCACCTATTTCTAGCGAAAGAAAATTAAAAATTATTTTTTTAGGTTTAGATGCTGCTGGAAAAACTAGTTTTTTACTAACTGTCGATAGAAAATATTCACGACTAATTGGTTTAAAACCTACTCGAGGTGCTAGTATTTCCACGATTGAAGCACTTGGTGCAACTATTTCATTATGGGATTTGGGAGGACAAGCAAAATTTAGAGAGAGATATTTAAGCAAATCAAAAATATATTTATATGAAGCAGATTTATTATTTTTTTTCATTGATATTACAAATAAAGATCGTTTTGATGAAAGTATTGATTATTTAAAAAATATAAATGAACGATTAGCTCATTTTAACCAAAATACACCTATTATGTACATTTTAACAAAGGGTGATCCTGATATCATAGGTACAAGGAAAATCAAAAAAAATATCAAATTAATAAGATCAAAAATACAAGAAATTCAAGAATTAGAAAAACCAGAAATACACATAACAAGCATCTTCTCTATATTTAGCATTTTAAGATCTTTTTCTTCAGGAATTTCAAAATTGAGCCCAAATAGAGATTTGATTAATCGCAATCTCAAAGGTTTCTCAGAAAAGAATAAAATATACCTGACTTTATTATTGACTGGTGAAGGGTTGGTATTAGCGGATTACTATATTGAAAATGAAATTTTACTCAAAGAGTTTATAGAATTTAAAGAAATTACAGATAAAACCGAGGAGTTTAAAGAAAGGAAAATTCGAGATGTATTTGAAATTACAGCACCTCAATTTGCTATCATTTACAAAATTTTCACCAAATTTAGAGCTCTTAAAAAGGAAGAAGCTATCTTCAAAATTTCTCACTCAATAATTCTTTTAAAAAGAGTAATTTTATCTGGAAATGATATTTTTATCTTAATTTTAATTGATGATGAAAATAAAAAGCAAAATATTAGCGAATCATTAACGGATTTCATTGATAGAAATAAAGATCTATTATTGCGCTATATTTCATAATAAATAATTTATATCAGTTATTGAATTATAATTGAAATATAATTTTTGATTACTTTAAACCATATTCAAATTTCTTATCAAGGATTCTAAGAAACTCGTCAGTTCTTTCATCAGGAATGACTAAATATTTCTGTTCTATTATAAAATTATAATTTTTAGCCATAGATTCAAATTTTTTGCTAAAAACTTTTCTTTTCATTCCTAATGCTTTTCTTAAAGTGGTTAATTCTACTTTATTCGAATTTTTAAGATCTAAAATTACTTTTTCCTTTCTTTTTGCCTTTATCGGTTCACTTATAAGAGTTCCTACAAAAATTATTGAGATAATAAATTCAGGTATCCAATAATGGAGTAGTAGGACTATTATTGCCGCAATGAAAGAGCTTGCGGCACTGATCGAATAATGAATATCTTCCCATCTATATCCTATATAGTATAGTCGTAGCTGGATTAACATGCGAATTATATTTACAACATAAAATAAAAAAGAAGAAACAATAAGGGATTTTGTTTTTCTCCAAATTATATCTTTTTTAGTATTGGAATCTTTAGAATGTGGTGTGAAAACAATTATTCCTGCGAATACGCATATAGCTTGAATACCCGTGCAAAAAGTTTCAAAGTTAATATTACTAAGTGTACCTGGAAAATCAAATCCCCAATGATTGACTCCAGCAGGATTATAAACTACATTTACATTCATGTTAAATAGCAAATTCAGAAAAAAAGCTGTTTGCTTGACTACTATTTCATGCAACCAATAATTTTGCACGTTATCAAAAAAGATATATATAAGCCAAGCTAACAAGGGTGCTCCTAATCCGAGAAGAAGAATTGAAATAATTGAAAATTGATATTTCTTACCCTCATATTCAATAATAGGTCTTTTTTTTCCTTTAATTTGTATATTCTTGATACTTTTTTCATTTTTTTCGTTATTATCAGTATTAATGTAAAGATGTAATCTCATGATTATAATATAATTAAGAAGAATGAGAAGTGGAATCATCACATATGCCATATTTTCTCTATAGGCGCTTTCCATTGTTGGAATTGTACATCCAATTAAAAAAGATAATATAGAATTTATAAGAAGCATGATCCAGATATATATCAAATTTAAAATATTAATTTTTTCAATTTTGCCATATAAGAACAGAATCCATAAAATTGTAAATAGAAGTAAAACTAATATGATAATTCCAATTAAAAAGTTTAAGGTATTATATGTAGATGAAATAATATAACCTAAGAAATAAAGTGAAAGTAATATTGCCGAAAAAATAATCCAAAGTCCAATTTTTTTTAGTAACATTATATTATCTAACTTTCTCATTATAAGAAAAGAAATTTATGATTTCTAATAAGAATTTTTAGATTAAATCTCATACTTTGATTGAGAATTTCAAATCTTTCATAAGAAAGGTTTTCAGTAGTTCAATTACATGTACCAAATCTGGATATTCAATTACTTCTATATTCGTATGCATATATCGTAGTGGTGCTGCAACTAAAGCACAAGGAATTCCTGATTTAGTTACTTGTATGATTCGGGCATCTGTTGGAGTTGGACGTGGCTCTGCCGCAAGTATATAAGGAATTCCTCCCTCTTTTGCAGTCTCGATAAGGAATTTTGTTAATCTTGGAAATAAATTGGGTCCAATTCTCAGAACGGCTCCTGAACCAAGATTACATTCATAAAATTTATCAGAACTTATCCCGGGAAAATCTATTGCATGTGTCACTTCCACAATTATCGCCAAGTCCGGGGTGATTCGATATGTTCCTACAGTAGCACCCCTCACTCCAATCTCTTCTTGGGTAGCAAATTGAAATATTAAGTCTTTATCCAATTTATCTTTTAATTGAGATAGTTCTTCAATTAATTTTATCAAAATAAAACAACCTGCCCTATCATCAAAAGATTTAGAACAAATTCGCTTTTCATTTTTAAATGCAAAACATTCTTGCTTGAGTGTTATATAGTCCCCAATTGAAACGTATTTTTTTAGATCTTCTCCGCTTGAAAATCCAGCATCAATGAATAAATCTTCTAATTTTATTGGTTTTTTGCGCTCTTCTTGAGTGAGGAGATGGATGGGAGTTTCACCAATTACTCCAACAAGATCCTCTCCGGAATTAGAATGGATTGTTACTTTTTGACCGGGTAAAATTCGAGGATTATGGCCTCCGACTTGTGAAAAACGAATAAATCCTTTTTTATCTATTACCCTTACCATAAAACCTATTTCATCCATATGAGCATCCAATAATATTTTTAATTTCCCATTTTTAGAGGGCGCCTTACCGTTTATATGACAAAAAAGATTTCCTAAAACATCTTCTTCTATTTTATCACAATATTGACTAACTCTTTCTTTTATAGCTTCTCTAATTAAGTTTTCATTTCCGCTGCAAGATTGGGTTTCACTCAATTTTTTAATGAGTTGAAAATCTTCCTTAAACGACATATTTTTTCTCCAGATTTATGAATTAACAATTTTTATGAATATAAAATGAAATAAATAAATATCTTAATTCAATTCTATTAATAATTTGATTTAAATATAGTATTTTTTCTTTAAAATAATAAAAAATATAAAATGAAATTGTATGAACGAAATAAACCAAATTAATCCGGTTAATTATTTTATACATTTAGAACTTGATGTAAATTCCGAGTATTTTTCAGGTTTTACTGAAATTTTATTAGAATCTCAAAAGGATTTAAGCTCAGTCATTCTTAATTGTGATGCATTAGATATTGAAAAATGCTTAATGAAAAACAATGATAGATATAATGAATGCAAATATGAGATTAATAAAGATAAATTGGAATTAGAAATATTCCTTCCTCAACCTTCAACAAAATCGATTATATTAAAAATAATTTATACCGGAAAATATCATGATGACTTAATGGGGTTATATCGTAGCAAATATGAATATAAAAATAGTCATTTTTATATGTTATCATCACAATTAGAAGAAATTTTTGCCAGAAGAGTATTTCCATGTCTTGATCATCCTTCTAAAAAAGCTATCTTTACTATTGAGTATGTTATAGATGAAAATCTAATAGGTATATCCAACACTTCAGTTAAAGAAGAAATTTCATTAGAAGATGGTAAGAAAAAAATAATATTTAATAAAACACCTAAAATGAGTACTTATTTACTCTATTTCGGAGTGGGTGATTTCGAAATTAAACAAGGTAAAAATTCAAAGTATTTAGTAAGGTTAATCACTACTCCTAGTAAGTCTACTTATGGTAATTTAGGTATTGAGATGGCTATTAAGTCCTTGGAATTTTGTGAAGATTTTACTTCAATCGATTATCCTCTCTCCAAATGTGATCTCATAGCTGTTCCTGACTTTCAATTTGGAGCTATGGAAAATTATGGCGCGATTACATTTCGTGAAAATTTAATACTTTTATATCCAGACTTAACTTCAAGCATGGATAAATTTCACATAGCTAGTGTTGTTGCTCATGAAGTCTCCCATTTCTGGTTCGGAGATTTAGTCAGTCCCTTAGATTGGAAATTTATTTGGTTGAATGAATCATTCGCTTCATATTTTACGTATTTAATACCTGATAAATATTACCCTGAATGGCACTCATGGGATCATTTCATTCTTCAATATTATTCTAGTGCTTTAACTCGTGATGGGTTAAAAAATACATTTCCAGTTGAATTACCTAGTGATGAAGAGGTTTTCATTACCCCCGCTAAAGTTGATATCGTTTATAATAAAGGGGCTTCCATTTTAAGGATGTTAGTGGGATATTTAGGGGAAGAAGATTTTCGAAAGGGGATAACTCATTTTTTAAATTTATATAAATATGATTGTGCTAATACCGAACAATATTGGAATGCTTTTGAGGAGTCTACAGGAAAAGAAGTCAAGTCTTTTGCAGATAGTTGGGTCCACCAACCCGGATATCCAATTATTGAAGTAAAAAGAGAAAAAAATAAATTAATACTTAATCAAACTCGCTTCTCATATTTAAAAAATGATTCAGATCTTAAATGGTTAATATCTTGTTCTATAATCATGTTTAAAAATGATGGAAATTATGAAATAAAGAATATATCATTTAACCAAGCAAATTATGAAATATCAATAACTTCTGATCTCGATACATTCAAATTAAATTATGGTCAAAAGGGATTTTATCGAGTACATTATGGGTTTGAAGAATTAGAAAGAATTGGAGACTTAATCAAATTAAAAAAAATACCTGCTATTGATAGATATGGCATAGAAAATGATTAATTTTCATTGGTAAAAGCTGGAGAAATTGAATTTGATCGATATTTAGAATTCATTGAAAAAAATTTCAATGAAGAAGATGATTATCTCCCCTTAATAAACATCTTTTCTAATTTGATGTATTCTCATCTTCTTTTACCATTAAAAAGAAATCAAATCAATAAGTTTGGTAAAGAATTGATTGAAAAATTGTTAAATGAGATTGGGCTTGAACCGAGAAAAAATGAAAAAATACCTATTTCAATTTTAAGAAATTCTATATTATGGGTTGGATTCAACTTAGAATCGGAAAAAATAGCCAATTATGGTTTAAGTAAATTTGAAGATTATATCACTGGAAAAAAAATTAATCCTGATATTCTTTCTAGTATCTTAAAAATCGGAGCAAATGTTCATGAAGGATCGCTGGACTTTCTCGTAAACAAAATGAAAAAAGGTGATGTTCCCCAGATTGAAAAATTATATATTTATGAAGCTTTGGGTAGTATAAAAGAAAAAGCATTAATTAAAAAAATTTTAGATATTACGCTAAAAGAAATACCTCCTCAAACATGGCATTCGATATTTTTCAGAATTAATAATAACTTTAATGCTCTTGATAAAATCTGGCCTTGGTTTAAAAATAATATTTCAAATATTGAAAAAGGTGGAGTATTCGTAATTGGAAGGTCAATTTCCGCATTAGTCCCTAATGGTGGACTTTCTTTCAAAACAGATGTAGAAGAATATCTCATTAATTATGGAAAGACTCACGAATTTCAAAAAGACACTATTGATATGGTGTTAGAACAACTTGAAATTAATTATAAATTCAAGCAGAAGAATGACAGATGATGATTTGAGATAATTTTATGATCATTTATTCATTAAAGAAAAATTTTTTTATAAAGAGGAATTTTGATAGTTGAAAAGTTAAATATATTAAATCACTCAATATTATTACGTGAAATCATATGACTGAAGAGAACCAAAATAATGATACTAAAGTAGAGAAAGAAGAAGAATCAACAAATGCAAGTAAAAGTGAAGAAGCTATTTCAAAGTCTAAATTTACTTTTAAATGCACTCAATGTGATGAATGTTGCTTGGCAAGAGGACCGATTCCAATAAC
>CAZRIR010000114.1:0-7000 GCA_964600195.1 uncultured archaeon
ATGACAGGAGACATGCAATGCAACTCTTAAAAGAACTATATAAAACAAATGAAGCGTCAGGAATTTATCGAATGAAACATAAAAAGGGAAATTATCTTTGGATGGATGTACAGGCACAAGTATATAGGGATGATCAGGATAAAATACACTATATATTGGTCTCTCGAGATATTACCGAAAGAATCTTGCAACAAAAGAAATTACAAGAGTCTGAAGAAAAATTTCGCATTCTTGCAGAACAATCAATAGCTGGGATAATAATAATGCAAGATAATAAGTATAAATATGTAAACCAAAGATTATCAGATATTACTGGTTATTCTGTGGAAGAGATGCTAAAGTGGGATGCTAAAGATTTAATAAAAACAATTCACCCCGATGATATTCCATTGATACAAGGAAAGCTAAAAGAACGAAAAAATGGATTAAATGAAGAGATTAATCATTATCAATTTAAAGGATACAAAAAGTCAGGAGAAGTAATCTGGGCTGAGCTTTATTCTAAGATGATAATTTATGATGAAAAACCGGCAGATTTTATCACTCTCATGGACATTACGGAACAAAAAGAATCTGAATTTAAATATCGTGTTATTTCTGAAAATGCTAACGATTTGATCAGCATCATTAATGAAGATTTGCAACTCGAATATGTTAATCAAAAGGCTTTCATGAAAACACTAGGGTATTCTCAGGAAGAATTAATTGGAAATTTAGATGTTTCAATAATCCATCCTGAAGATATTAAAAGAACTCTTATAAATTTTAAGGATAGTTTGAATCATGGTTCTGCAACGATACAAATTAGGCTTAAACATAAAAATAAGAATTATTTATGGTTTGAAATTAAAGGAACTCCCTTTTATGATAAAAATGGAAAATCTAAAGCACTGCTTATCGCTAGGGATATTTCATGGCATAAAGAGATGGAAGAACAATTAAGAGAAATAAATAGGTTAAAGACGGATCTTTTGCGCAGGACCTCCCACGAGCTGAAAACACCTCTCATTGCAATTAAGGGAAATGCCGATCTATTATTAAAGCTCCACAGGGATAAATTAGATCCAAAATTGATCTCAATTGTTAAGGACATGAAAAATGGATGCACCAGGCTGGAAAATATCATCATAGATTTATTAAAAAGCTCTCAATTGGAATCTGGAAAGCTAAAATTAAAGAAAAAATATGATAATCTTTCTTTTTTGATCAGATTCACGATCAATGAACTAAAGCATATTGCAGAAAAAAGAAAACAAACAATTGAAGTTGAAATTCAGGAAAATATTATGACTTTTTTTGAAAAGGAAAAAATTCATGATGTCCTATCTAACTTGCTGATGAATGCTATAAAAAATACACCTCCTAAGGGTTTGATTCAAGTAAGAACTCAACTAAGCAATAGTGATATTAAAGTCTCTATCGAAGATAATGGAATTGGTCTAACTTCCGAGGAGAAAAAAAAATTATTCACACAATTTGGAAAAATAGAACGTTATGGAAAGGGATTAGATCTTGGAATTGAGGGAACAGGTTTAGGATTATATATCTCAAAAAAACTAATTAAACTACATGGCGGAAAAATCGGAGCAGAATCCGATGGAAGAAACAAGGGTTCCAAATTTTATTTTACTTTACCTCTAAAAAAGAATTGAAAAGTTCTAATTTAACTGATAACGGGCATTAAGCAATCCATTAATTTGTTTTGATCAGTTGCTAAATAACATATTTTAAATAATGAAGCAAAAAATGCTCTATCTTCTGGATTAAAGTATTTAAATCCTAATTTCTTCCAAATAATCTCTTCATTGATTGGTGCTATTAATGAAATCTTGTCTTTAATTAAATCCATCAATAAGAGGTCAACATCTATCTTTTTCTGAAGGGAATTTATTGTGAGCAATACCGAATCGTTCAGTTGTTTCATGGATTGATCAAATTGCAAGCATAGTTTTTTAATATCAATTTTGTTCTCTATTAAAAATCGTGCTAAGGTATTAATCGCCATCTCATACGGACTTCCTTGGTATCCTTGCGACGCTTGATTGGAAATAATTGTACTTGGTAAGGGTTGCGCATTTTTATTAGCTTGGGGCATGTTATATTCTGGCAAGAGTTTTATTTGGTTTAATCCTAAAATATTTCTAACATCCGCAATATTTCCACCAGAATCAAAAAAAAGCTTGTTGATGATATATATAATCAATTTTGAGGCGTGAACATCCCCAAAGTAAGGATAATCAGAACCATATAAGAGATATGCGGACCATTTACGCCCATCCACCTGTTCTTTATTATTCGAATTGAACCATCTTCGAAAATCCTTAAAAAAATTCCCTGCACCCTCACCATGGAGCATTGAAAGATCTCCATAAGTATTTGGTTGCACGATCGTGTTATACACTTCTACATCCCCAATATTTCCTTGGGCGAAATGAGCTATGATGACTTTAAAATGAGGTAATAAGCTTGGATATTTGCTTTGTATCACTTTACGGGTGGCTTTTACTAATTCTCCAATGGCTAAAATGGAACCTTTGCCTCGCGTGTCGAAGATGATGGGCATCGAGTGTTTTGCTGCTTCTATCAAGACATTTATTGCTTTTTCTGATTTAATTTTATCCACCCATCCTTCTGAACGGGGGTGTAACTTTAAACCTCGAAGACCTAATGCTTCTTTAGCATAAGTTACTTCATTTATAGCTTTCTGCCCCTCAAGCGGGTCACATCGAGCATACCCAATTAATTTCATGGAGAAAGGAAATCGCGTAACAAAGCGAGAAACGTTTAAATTACTCGCTCTATATAACGCTTCTGGATTTTTCGCACGGAAAACATCTTGAAAAGGAAAACAAACGGATTGATCGATAAATGAATAAAATTTTGATTTTTCTTTTAGATCAGAAAAACTTTTTCCTAACTTCTCCAAGGAAGTATAAATTCTATTTGTAAAAGGATAAGGTGTAAAAGACCACGATATTTTTGCATAACTACCATTTAAAGTGGTACTAAAGGACTGTTCACCACTTTTATTCCATTCATTATTCAGTTTTCCTTGAACATTGCCCCAAAAATCAAAAGTACCTCCTGGAGCGAGAGGATTCATCATTGAAGCTCCATCTACATCTTGTCCTAAATGGGAATGACAATCAATTACAAAAACATGTTCTGTCCTGATTTTTCCATTTTGTTCTATTGTTGCCGTTAACATGGTTTTACCTCTTTTTTTACTAGTCTCTCATTTCTTTAGGGAGAGTTAAAACACCCGTAAGTGGATGGCTTATGGGATCCTTGCAATACTCAACCGTAAAATAAATGAGATCGTTAAGAATGCTAGGATTCTCCCCGTTTTTTACTTTATAATCATACAAAGATAATTGGTATTCTGCTTCACTCATGGGTGCCAATGCATATGAAACCTGCCCAAAAACGCTCATTAATAGTGGTTTCAAGAAGGGTGAGTATAAATAACCAAGTTCTTTTAATTCTGGTTTTAAGTATAAAAACATGTGTTGGACTGCTTGTGTCATGTATCGTATGGGTTTGTTTTTAGGGCCTAAATAATGCAATGCAAAGTCAGGATCATTTTTAGCAAGTAAATCATGAGTAAGATTAACTGGCCTGAAGAGAGAGATCAAGCCTCGTTCATATGCTCCCTTCCTGTTGAATGAGATTGTCTCTGCACCTGCATTAGGAACCCATTTTTTACTCATTAATAATTTTCGGGCCTTATATGCCAAAGCTTGAATTAGCATTGCCATACCTATTCTCCGGCAAATTGAAATCTGGGCATCACATATCCTCAATTCAATCGTTCCAAAATCTGTAAATGGAAAGCAATCAACCATACGAGCATCTTCTAAACTTGCTTTTTGAACTGCTTGAAGAAATTCCGTTACTCCTCTCTCATTAGTACTTGTCAGGTAAGGAAGGAATCCCTTCGGTTCATTAGGAGAAAGCATTGTCGCATTATACATTAACCGTAGAGAACGAATGCAATTTGGTGCTGTAATTCTATTGTTAATAATTTTAACGACATCCGTTGGTTTATTATTTATTATAGGGGAATTTACAGAAAGTGCAATGAGATGGGGAATAAAATTCCTTAACATGCAATAAACCATTGCTTTTTCAATATGACCTCCTATGAAACTCCCGATATGAAAATGATCTGCTTGCGTCAAGCCTCTCGTGTATTCTCTTGCTACTGGATTAATTCCTGAAGCAATAATGTTGAGATCTCTTGGAAGTGTAGTTTTAGCTAATAAGAATAAGGTTGATGCCCAAAAAGCAAGTTCTTCAACATACTCACAGGGAGGAGTTACCAATTCTAAAATATAAGTTATAGCAGTCACATTACCATCACGTCCAAAACAATCTATATCCACTTCGCTTGCATTGTTCCCTTCTGGAAGTCTATATCTAATGTCCATGACGTATCCTTTTTCCAAATCTTCTTTTCCAAATGGTTGAGCTAATACTTTTGACCTAATATATTCGGGTACGGGAAGAAAATCACTCCTACCTTGATACAACACTTCCCTAAGCATGTTAATGGCATCTTTGACTATCTCTCTCATCCGAAAGACCATTTCATCACCAGGAGGATAATTTCCCTCATGATCTGCCACGATCAATTCTTGCTCCATTCCGAGGGTAAAAGGCATCAGATGCCAATGCTCTACATCAGCAAGAATGTCGGCCCATGACCGTTCATACTCTCCACTATAAACCTCTCGATAATCAGAACCTATAAATAAATTATCTGAAGACCTATCAATAGAATTTCCTAAGGAAACTCCATATACGGGACTCTTATCTAATTTAACACCTTTTCCCTTGCCATAGAAAATATCTGAAGATGAAATTTTACTTTTCTTGCTTTTTTTTTTCTTTTTTTTTTTATCTTTCCCCATAAATGGATTCTCCTTCTTTTTTGTGTACATTCATTTATTTAACATTCCATTCGTTATTTATAATCATTAGTTTAAAGCTTGCATTAATGTTTTAAAGGTAGTAAAGTCATTTATGAACTCATATGATAGAACTAAATTAATAATTTTAAAATTATCGGATAAAAATATTTTTTTTAAATTTTCTGATGAACGACCACCATGAAATAAATTATCATCCACGAAAACTTCACCGGAATTCCCTAAAACCTTCTTGATTTTATCGTGGAGTTGGTTGGATTCTGAGGCAATAATAACCGTGGGCTTGCCTAAGTACGGTATGAAATCAACATTATAAACATTAATTTGTTGAGAGACACGATTTGGACCCATAAAAAGATTTAGCGTGCTATTAATAACATTTTCTTCTTTTTTATCATGATTACTGATAGAGGGAAAAATATAATACGCAATTACATTACTTAATTCCGTGTATAGTCTTTCCATCATCGGGTAAATGCTGAAATTAAAACTGAATAATGAAATGATGAGCGTTCTAAAATTATATTCTCTTAAAATAAGGTTCTTACTAACATTACCCCCAATCGATGAGAAATATTTTAGATCTTCATTACCCATGGATGAGAGCATGTTAAACATGAAATATTGAGAATAAACAGGGGTTGGTTCATAAAATAATTGAGTTTCCTGCTTAATTTCAAAAATACTGTTGTCGAGATTTTTATGTAGGTTTTCTTTTAGCTTCAGATCAGGCAAATCTTCTATTATCGAATTGACGATTACAGGACCTTCAACTTCTGCAATTCCTTGCAGGACATACAATAAAAATTCATAAGAGGTATTTTTATAATTTTTTTCAGAAAGGTTGATTTTTGGAGAATGAATGAAAATATTGAGAATTTGCCTAATGGTCTTGATTAATTCTTGTCTATTTTGAGCGATAAAGTGTTCTTGTGCTATGTTAATTAACACTTTTGCTAAGGATAATTCATTATTAATAAAATGAGAAAGATCGAATGCAACCGCGGTATCAATTTTTATCACTTGTTCGATAAGTTCCATCAGCAGCTTAATTTTATAATAAGGATCATCAATCAATAATGCAAGCTTGCATGCCTTTTGTGGATTCACTTTTACTTGTTCTAAAGCAATATTCTTGATAAGTGAGAATTTTTTATTCACGTCTTTTAAATTTTGGATTACATGAATTGTTGTATCTAAATCAGCTGAAGAATACGCTCTAATCAAGTCATAATAAAATCCATATTTTTCCTGTTCATCTGAAACGAGCATACTAACTTCCAAGGATTTTTGAATGTTTCTCTGGTATAAATATGCCCTTGCAAGATTTTTCAGGTTATCATCAACATCTTGCCCTGAATTCCTTTCCCTGTTTATTTGATCATGTAGTCGATTTATCTCATCATTATTCATTTCAAGAAAGTAATCTTGATAGTTAAAAGGATCGATAGATTCAGTCAAGTTTATCTTATACTTAGTAAATATTTCATTAATTCGACTTTTAGGAACGGAATCACGAATTTTTTTTACTTTCACTTTTCGTTTAACTTCTTTCAGTAAATCGCAATTTATAATGAGCTTGCCTTGTCCGTCATTTTTAGGAATGAGCCTGATTGAAAATTCTTTAGTTTCTGAGGGATTAAATTTTATTTTGTCGTTTAATTCTTCTTGAATCTGAATCTCAAGATTTTCTCCCTCAAAATTAAATTGAAATTGGTTTTTCTTGCTTAAATAATTGATCGCTTGAAAAACTATCACGTTTTCTACGGACGGAATGAGAAGATGCATTGGGTAATTTTTAATGGTTATCCCCATGTTCTTGCTTGCATTTGAAGAATTCATAAATAATCTCTAGATAACTAATCTAATTATACAAATATTAATATTCTCATGTTAAAATAAACTTATGAATTAGTAATTAGATATAAAAATGATTTTTTTAGTCAGATTAGTTACTTTCCTAATCTTCGATTTCTTGAGATAAAATCTTTTAAGTCTTCAATGAGGAGTTCTTTGCTATAATCAGGCCAATATTCATTTCGAAATTTAAACTCCGCATATGAGGCATC
>CAZRIR010000115.1:0-2285 GCA_964600195.1 uncultured archaeon
CGCTTCATTGTTATTGTTTTGCTAAAATTTTAGTATATTGAATTTTTTAATGTACTATAGCATGAATTAAGATTTCTGTTTTTCAAAAAATGGTGGATTTAATTAAGGGTTCTTCAAAAGGCACGAGTTGTATAGAAGATTTATGTTATGTCTATGTGCTATATTTTGATGAAGCAAAAGGGCATCAACCAATATTGATTTTCCCTACGGAAGAATATAAAGATAGTAAAAAATTCATGAGACCCATCAAATACCATCCTATTTGGTTTTTTGATGTAAAAGGACAAGATTCATTAGATCATGTTGATGTGGAATTTAAGGGGTATACATTTTTTGGAAAAAAAATTCAAACGACTTCAAAAAGAAAAAAGAAACGTGCAGGATTAGAAGTAGAGACTCCTGAAACAATAGTTATTATCATATCCCTTCCAAATGATTTAGTTATTTTCGGTGATGAGCTAATTAGAATTATTTCTGAAAAAGTGAAAGAAAAATATCATGATAAATTATATGAGATTATTGAATATTTAGATGTGAAAGATGAGATAATAAAAAGTCCAGTAGTTAAAGAAAAAATAAATAAAGGACTCGAATTAAAAAAACAATTAAATGATTTTATATGTGATAATGTTAAATCTTATTTCAATGATGCTATTAAGCAACAAGATCATCTTTCGATAAAAAAACAAAAAGCAATTTCTTTTTTGACCTTAAAAGGATATAATGTTTCTTATATTGAGCCTGTCAATGGAAAAACAGAGTTTTCAGATATACAACTCTTCGATTCATCAAAGAAATCAGAAGAATTGTCAATAGAAGCACCTTTTATTATAGAAAATGTTAATATTATTGAAGATAGTAATGAATTGGAAATATTAATTAAGAATAATACTCAAAAGGATAAGCAAAATATCATGGTGACTATTAATCATCTCGAAGAATTTTTTGAAAAAGAAGTATTAAACCAAGAAATTGAATATTGGTTTCAAGAAGAAGAAATCTTATTTGCATCCCCTATTTTGCCTCGAATCAATGAATATTTATTATTTATCATTGATAATAAGACCAGTGAAAAATTGGTATCGAGAAAAATTGATATCACCTTAGTAAATAAAATCAAAAGTTAGCATAAAATTATTAAATGATAAAAAAAAAGTGAATGTAAATGTCGGAACAAGTTAGTACCAATATAATTGTTAGGAATTATCGTACTTCTGATTATGAAGAGACGTTGGAAATATTAAAACATTTACAGAATAAGTATGATATCGGATTAAGTGAAGAGATTTGGAGAGAGTCTTCTGGACTTCGCCAATTCAAGCCCAATCTTAAACGAATCACCTTAATTGCTGAAGATAAAGACAGTGGAGAAGTTGTTGGAATGGGCGTCATCGAAGCAAAAAAGGATTCGATAGGACGATATATTGGATATTTAGATAATTGGGCAACTAAACCTGATTATATTGGCAAGGGAGTTGGAAAAGTCTTAGCTGAAAAAGCAACTAGCATTCTTAAATCTTGGGGGTGTTATTCGATAAGAATTAATTTAGGATATGATATTGCCTCTGTTAAAAAACTTATTCATGTCATGGGTAAAAGTTTAGGCTTTAAACCACTTTTTATCGTTTTAGAAAAAAAATTTGAAAATAATGATAATTAAAATTTGATTTTTTTATAATTTTACTCAAATTTACAATAAAATTCAATTTTACCTTTAAATTATTTATGTACTTAAATATAATTTCATTAAATCTATTGATTTTTTGGTGAATTCTAAAAATATGAAATTTAAGTATCAAAATAAAATTAAAAATAAATGCTTTAAATAAATGTAATATTTTCAAAATAATGTCTTTTTATCAATCTCTATCAGTATTTAGACCAGAAATATTCGAAATGCTTAAAACACCTTTATCATGGGCAATTGCTGAAATATTATCTATTGGACTATTTTTATTCTGCATCTATGATGTTCTAAAAAGAAATGATGGAAAAAATCAATTTTTTCGTTTGATGGAACTTTTTGGTTTTGTTCTTTATTCCGGGTTATACGAAAATATTGGAGTATTACTTAGTATTTATGACTATTCTTTTGATAGATTAATAATGGTTGGAGTCGTGCCACTTTCAATATTACTTTTTGAAGCTGTGATATTTTATGCTGCTTTATTATTCGCTGAACAGTTAAATTTACCAAAATGGGCAATCCCAATTATAGTAGGATTTCTATGCATGCTACAAGATCTTACAATCGATCCAGTAGCGGTTTTTGATTTGCAATATAT
>CAZRIR010000115.1:2385-6936 GCA_964600195.1 uncultured archaeon
ATATTACATGTCTTTGATATAATATTAGCTTTTAGCTTGGGAATTGTCATAGCTTATATTCCGGTAATATTGTTTGGAACAATCCATTTGAGTTATATTGGTTATTTTCTCATAGATAATTCTAAATTAAAATTGTCAAAAAAAGAAAAACATAGTTAGTTGTTTTTCTCCATTTTTTTATAATTTTATTTTTATTTTAATTGATTACCAACTCAAGAAAAAGACTTTTTTTTTAAAAATTCAAAAAGTAATTAAAAAGTTTTAAATTAAGAAAAAATCTAATTATTTCTTTAATACAGTTTTCTTTTATTAAAAAAATTGATATTTTAAAATGATTGGAATTAAATCTTATGGAGCTTACCTTCCCAAATACGTGCTTCCTCGGGATTTAATAAGTAAAGCTTGGGATTTCCCTGTTGTACCTGGGAGCAAGGCAGTTGCTAATATAGATGAAGATACAATCACCATGTCTGTTGAAGCAGGATTAGATTGTTTGATTGGAATTGACCCTAAAAGTATAGATGGATTATTTTTCGCAACGACTACTCAAGTATATACTGAAAAGGACTCCGCTTCACTGATAGCGACTGTTCTTGATTTTAGAGAAAATATTATTACTATTGACTTCACTGATTCTCTAAAAGCAGGGACCACTGCAATAACTCGCGCAATAGATACGATAAAATCTAATAATGATATAAAGTCTATATTAGTTATTGCGTCAGATATGAGAATTCCTGAACCTTCAACAATGTGGGAATTTGGATTTGCTGATGGTGCTGCAGCAATCTTGATCGCTGAAGAAGAATTTCTTCCAATATCTATAGAAGATTATTACTCAATTTCTAAAAATGTTACTGGTCCTTGGAAAAGAGCAAAAAATGATAATTTTGTCAGAACTTTTGAACCAAAAACAGATGCTCAATTTTATTTTAATTCAATGAGAACAGTGATATTAGAAATACTCAAGCGTAATAATTTAAATCCAGAGGATATTGGTCATGCCGCTCTATATTATGATAACCCTAGACTACATGCTCGTTTAGCTAAATCTTTAAAATTCCAACAAGGTGTTGCTCAAAATGGATTATTTTTTCAGATAGGGGATCTTGGAACAGCAATGTCCATGATGCTTTTAATTTCAGCTCTTAAGAGACCAAAATCTAATGCAAAAGTTCTACTCGTGGGTTATGGAGATGGAGCAGATGCCATACTAATGAATATAGAAGATAGGAAATTAGTAAGGCTTCTTAGTAAAACTCACGTGGCTTTAGGATATCAAAAAAATATGGAAGTCTTGGATAATTATACCGTATATCTTGATAATAAAAAATTACTTGAAAAGGATAGATATACTCGCAAGAGTTCTGCCGTAATCATATGGCGTGAAACTGATTCTATCTATCAAATGTATGGCAATAAATGTAAGACATGTGGATTAATTCAATATCCAAGGATGCTGACTTCATGTTTTCAATGTAGAACAACAAACAATTTTGAAAAAATTAATCTTCAATTAAAAGGGACGGTATTTACTTTTACGTTAGATCATTTAATAGGAGGAAATTATTATGAAACTCCTATTCCAAGATGTGTCATTGATTTAGATGGTGGCGCTAGAGTGTTATTAAATATGACAGAAATAAAAAATCCTGAAATAAATGTTAAAATCGGAATGAGGGTTGAATTAACCTTTAGGAGATTACATGAAGGTGCTGAATTTGTAAATTATTATTGGAAATGTAGACCTGAAAGAGGAAGAAATTGAAGGGTGTATAAATAATGGCAAGAATAGGGATCAAAGATAAAGTCGCAATAATTGGAGCTGATATGTGTAAATTTGGTGAACGATGGGATAAAAGTCAATATGATTTATTGGTAGAAGCTACGGATGGTGCATTTAAAGATGCGGGGATCACAAAAGAGGAAGTTGATGCAGCATGGGTTGGGATTTTTTATTATTTTACGGGTTTAAGCGGAACTTTAGTGGAGGATGCTTTAAGATTGGATGGGAAACCCGTAACAAGATGTGAGAATTATTGTGCATCTGGAATGGATGCTTTCCGAAATGCCTGTTTTGGAGTAGCTAGTGGAGCATATGATATTGCTTTAGCTTGTGGTGTTGAAAAGTTAATGGACGAAGGAGGAAGTGGTTTACCGGGATTCAAGATATTTGGTCATCCAATTTATCCCTTACCCTCTGCACCAGCAATGTTTTCTATGGCAGCTACACGAAGCATGCATGAATATGGATGGACTAAAGAAGATCTAGCAAGAGTGGCTGTTAAAAATCATGAAAATGGGTATTACCATCCGAAAGCTCATTTTAAAAGTAAGGTAACCATCGATCAAGTCTTAAGGGCACCAATGATAGCTGATCCGCTTGGAAGATTTGATTGCTGTGCGATGAGCGATGGGTCCGCGGCACTTATAATTACCCGTCCCGAATTAGCTGAAAGTTATGCTCATTCAAATGATTATATCCTCGTAAAATCAAATGCTATTTCTGTTTATACGATGGCACCTTGGTACTGGCCTGGTTATAATTTTACACAATTTCCAGCAACTATAAAAGCCCGCGAGATGGCTTATAAAGAAGCAGGTATAACAGATGCTCCTAAAGAAATAGACTTAGCAGAAGTTCATGATTGTTTTACCATTACTGAGTTATTGAATTGCCAAGACTTACAATTCTGCGAAAGAGGTAAAGCTGTTGAAGAATTAAAAAATGGAACCTTTAATTGGGATGGTGAAACGGCTGTCAATCCCTCGGGGGGTTTAAAATCGTTCGGACATCCAATCGGAGCAACAGGTTGTAGAATGATAACTGAATTGACTAAGCAATTACAAGGAAGAGCTGAGGGAAGACAAGTTCCAGATGCAAAAATAGGGTTAGCACATAATCTAGGAGGTCCTTTTAGTGTTTGTTCTGTCACAATTTTAGGAAAAAGAGATTAATTTCGAATATTAGATTCCTTAATTCTTTTTCTAATTTAACTATCCATAAATAATTTTGTTTTATTTACTAATATACCTTATTCTAATAAACAAATTCAATTAAATTAAAAGAAGGTTATGTTATAAATTGGTATTATGTGAAAGTTGTGGAGAAAATATCGATGATATTCTCTATACTTGTCCAGGATGTGGAAATATGATATGTGATATGTGCTCTACTATATGTAAGAGATGTCACGAACATTTTTGTGAAGCCTGTTTACTAGATCATAAAAAGAATTGTTTTTAGTTACAATTGGAATAGATTTAGGAATAGATTTAGTTGTTTCTTTAATCCGATTAGTTTTTATTGAAATTATTGGAGTTTATCACTTTGTTTAACTTTTTATGAAAATTCATGAATAGAAAAGTATTAGATTTAGATTAAATTTAGATTAAATAAGGTATAGAATCAATTTATTCAAATAATTATATTTCATTTCATCATGACTGATATTAAAGCATTTAAAGAAATAGGTAAAAAAGAATTTAACGAGGGAAATTATGAAGAAGCCATTGTTGCCTATAAACGAGTCATCAATGCAGAACCTGATAATGTAGATGCCATGATTAACATGGGTATTTCTTATGTAGAATTGAAGAATTATATAAAAGGGATAGAATTATATCAACGTGTTCTTGAACTAGAACCTGACAATAAATATGCATTGAATAATATGGGATGGGCAAAGGAATGTCAAGGAAATATTGAGGAAGCTAAAGAACTCTACGTCAAATCTTTAGAAATTGATCCTAATTTTGATAACGCGTTAATTAACATGACAAACATCTTACTTGATAAAGAAGAATACGACGAAGCGATTGATTTTTTTAAAAAAGCACTTGAAAAAGATCCTTTCAATATCGCTAATTGGATAGATCTAGGAAGAACATATAGACAAAAGGAAGAATATCAATTAGCCGTAGATGCTTACAATAAGGCATTAGAATTGAATTCTAACGATAAACTGGCATGGAATAATTTGGGATATGCCTATTTTTGTCAAGAAAAATATGATAAAGCGATTGACGCAATAAGAGAATCATTGGAAAGAGATTGGCTTTTTGATATTGCATATTCTAATCTCATATTAATATTTGATAAACTAGCTGAAATTAATTCTCAGGATTTTAAACTCTGGAAAGAGATGGCTCAAGTTTTTATCATTGCCAAGGAATATAGTAAAGCCCTTGATTCATGTAATAGAGCAATCGAAATTATGCCAAATGATAAAGAAATTAATGAACTGCAAGAAAGCATTATATCCTCAAAAAAAAAAATCGATGCAATTCCAACTTTGGAAAACAACATCAACGAGGCATTATACATGTTTTCTTCGATATCTTATTCTGTTTTGGTTGATGATGCCGTAAAATATATCAAATATAAAGATAATGATTTAGATTTTAGTTTGGATGAGATAAAATTCAAGCTTTTTGAGTATATGAACAAGAGAGGGCTAAACATAAAACTGGATGGTAAAACTTTGGTTTTTATTCAACCAGATTTATCTGAAGAAAAGAAAAAATATATCATTTAAAATTTTTAAAAAT
>CAZRIR010000116.1:0-6924 GCA_964600195.1 uncultured archaeon
ATCACCTGAAGCATATCTCAAACCGATCCTAATTGCTACACCTTTACCTTGATTTCTAGGCAATCGTATAAACTTAATCTTATTTGATTTTATTTCCTGATTTAAGAACACTTTATGATTTTTATGAGAACCATCATCAACAACTATAATTTCTCTCTCAATTGGAAAATTTACTGAAAATAGAGAATTCAATAACAGATTTATCGTTTGTTCTTCATTATAACAAGGAATAATTATGCTTAGCTTCAATATGATCTTATGAAATTATTATTATGACTTAACTTGCATATTTAAAAATAATTTAAATTTCTTATCTTTTATACATTTTTAACAATTTTAATTTGAAATAGAATTAATAAAAATTCAATTTCTGTTGAAAGTCTGAATTTTTGATTTGAAAAGAAATTTTTTATTGTATTTTTTACTTTATATTTTATTAATAAAATTTAACAAGAGGAATTAGTAAGGTGAATCTATCTTGCAGTGAGAGTTTTAAAAAATTTATCTCAATATTCATTATAATTGCAATAACTTATTCTTTTTGTATTTCATTTATCATTAACTTACCTTTTCTAAATCTAATTGGAAAATCTGATAAAGAGAAATTATTAGAACTAAACCCTGAATATTTTGGATTATTGATATTTGCAAGTGAAATAATGGAACCGGAATCTAACGCTCTTTTTTTTGATAGTCTCTTTTATCAATATGCTCAACCATACTATTATCCAGAATATAATTGTGAGTATTATGCATACAATAGTTACACCACTAATGAACAAATCTTAGGTTTTTTAAAAAATAATTCTATTGATTATATTTTGATAATTTCTACAAATTTCCCATTATCAACAAATACAACTTATTTTCATAAATATAATTATGATTCACAATATCTTTTAGAAATTAACAAGACTGCTTTACAATGAATTTACTAATATATATCTGGATCATATTTGCAACGATAATTTGTCAAATAATTATTTTATTTGTTGGCTATACATTTTTAAATATATTACCTAATAACAAGAAAATTCTCCCTTTACAGAAAATTGCAATAAGTTATGGATTAGGGGTAGGAATCATTACATTTTCAATGTTTATTTTTATTGTAATCGGTTTTCATTCAAGAATTTCATATATCCCAATTCTCATCATTACATCAATAGTTTTTATATATTTTAAACTTCATAAACATTTAATACATGACCTAAAAGCTATTTTTGGAAATCTTAAAAAGAGAAAAATAAGATATGATTATCTTGAAATTTTTTGTTTAGCACTACTTATATTTGAAATTATTGTCTTAATTTCAATTTCTTTCATTAGACCAATTTATAAATGGGACGAAATGGTAATTTGGAATTCTAAAGCAAAATATATTTTTTATGATGGAAATTTTAGTTATTTAAATTATATAGAAAATGTATATCATTTAGCTTATCCACTACTTGTTTCATTAAATATTGTGTTTCATTATTCTTTCTATGGCCAACCATATTACTTTGTACAGATAAGTTTTGTTTTTTTTTATATCTTTTTGATATTATTTTTGTATTACTCCCTGCGCCATATTAAACTAAATATTAAGTATTCACTACTTATTTGCACGATGATTGCTACGATAATTGATATGGTTGCGGTTTCATATCTTACTATGGCAGATGTTATTCTTACATATTATTATACTTTAAGTACAATTTTTTTAACAAAATTTGTTCTTACAAGAAAAAGTTATTTTCTTATATACTCTTCAATTTTTGCTGGTTTTATGGCATTAACTAAGAATGAAGGAATTGGATTATTAATTATGAACTTCTTTATTTTTTTAATTTATAGCTTACTCTTTTTATTTAAAAAAGAAACCAAAATAAGAGGTTCGCTGAGACAAATTGGTCAGTTTGCTTTACCGGCATTAATAATTTATCTTCCTTGGCAGATTTTTTGTATTTATAATCAATTAGAAGGCGAATATTTAACGAATCTTACTGAACTTTTAAATATTCAAAATACGATTACAGATTCACTCATAATTTTAATTGGAATATTAATAATAACAGTATATTGTCCATTTTGGTTAATTTTTATAATAGTTATAGGGTTTAATTTTAAACTAATAATAAAAAAAAAACTATTATTTTTATTAGTTATTTGCGTTTTTCATCTCCTTATTAAAGTTGTTGTGTATATTGTATCACCATATGGTCTTGTACACCAACTATTTCATTCAATAAATAGAGAATTCATTCATTTGGCACCATTTGCCGGATTTGCCTTAGGTTTAGTATTTTCTCAAATATGTTATGAAAATGTGCCTAATTTTGATAAAAATTATGAATTAGTAAATAAAAAACTAATATTGTTCATTGGTTTTTTTATAGCTATTTATGTTATATTATCTTTTATATTATATCGCTTATTTTTATCTTCTTTTATTTAAAATCTAATGCAATGAATTATTTCCCCATATGACATATTTATCAATATTTCATTTATTCTGATAAATCAAATCGTAATATTGCACTTTTTACAAAATTGAGAATTATTAGTATGAGTTGATTACAAAATTTAAAATTATCTCTATCATTCCTCATACCATTATTTAAATAAGTTCTTGATATGACTATGGAAAGAAACCAAAATAATAGTTCAAAAAAGGCTAAGGTATTCTTTATTATAGTTTTATTTTCATTAGTAGGATCATTCGTTCATATTTACGTTTATGCTTTACCCGATTATAGGGAACTCTTTAATCCTTATCAGGATAGAACGAATAGTTATTATACTAAATTTTTCCAATTTTGTGAAATAGCTAAAGAAAATATAGATCCTGGCAACAATGTTTTATTGGTTGAATATGAATTTTTTAGGTTTGCCCAACCTACCTTGTATCCGTATATTATTTGTAAATATTATAATTATATAAATGGTGTTGACGATGATAAATTATTAGATTATATAAAGGAAAATATAATTACTTATGTTCTCATTTTAAGTACACCTTTTCACCTTTCCTCAAATACCACATTATTTTTGAAAATTGATATTGATTTCATACCTACAAGTTATATATTACAAGTTAATAGGTCAGCGTTATGATTGATATTATTTGGTTATTTATTGGTACAATACTTGGACATTTTATTACATTTTTCATCGGATATTCCTTTTTTCATATTATCTCTCGAAAAAGACATTTTCCACCTTTACAAAAGTTTGTAATTAGTTATTCTTTAGGTATAGGACTTATTGGGTTTACAATGCTTATTTTCATTATTATTGGTATTCATACTCGGTTTTCATTTTTACCAATATCACTCGCAGCTTTAGGAGTTTTTATCTATTTTAAATTACACAAATCACTCATAAAGGAATTTAGAGATCTTTACAATTCTATCAAAAAATTAAAGCTTAACTATATTGAACTCTTTTGTCTTATTCTTATTATAATTGAATTTATAATTATAATCTCACGAAATATCATTTATCCTATAACATATATGGATGAATATTTAATATGGGATTCTAAAGCAATTTACTTATTTTATGATGGTAATTTCAATTATTTTACATATGCAGCAGAAACATATCATTTAAATTATCCTCCTTTAGTCTCGTTGTTTGTGTCTTTCTTTTACTCTATTTATTTTACTCCGTTTTATTTTGCCAAATTTACATCAACCGCAGTTTTCATTTGTTTAATAGTTTATGTTTATTATTTCCTAAGACATTTTAATCTAAACAGGACGTATTCTTTTCTATTAACTACCTTCTTAGCTACGAGCATAGAGGTATTCTATCAAGCTGTTATATTATATGCAGATTTAACATTAGCATTATTTTTTACAATCAGTACCGTTTTTACACTTTCTTATTTTGAAACTAAAGACAAATTTAATCTAATCATAGCTTCATTTTTTATGGGTTTCATGGCTCTTACAAAACAAGAAGGTCTTGCCATGTTAGTGATAAACATAGGAACTTTCGCCATGTATGAGCTTTTCTCTCTATTTAAAAAAGAAAAAAAAATAAAAGATGCTTTAGAAAGTATAATTTTATTATCTTTAATCGCAGTTCTAATATATATTCCATGGCCTATTTTCACCTTGAATCAAAACATCTCTGATGCCTACTCAGCAAATCTTTCAATCCTATTCAATCCATTATTATTATTATCAAGAATTCTACAAATCCTATCATTTTTTCCCTTAGCACTCGTTTGGGTTTATTTTTGGATAAGTTTTATCATCTTATTCTTTTTAGTTTTAAGAAAGACTATTTTTGAAAAAATACCCTTTTATATCCTAATTGTCTGTACTCTCCAATTAATAGTCTATTTTATAATATATTTAGTAACACCATATGATCTTGAGGGACAATATTTTAGTTCAATTAACCGAGAATTACTACATATGACCCCGATTTTAATGATTTTATTAGGGATATTACTGGTAAAAAATAGAAACCTTTTAGTTAAAAATCCTGACAAAAATTCTGATTTCAGAAAATATATTAAATATTTATCTATAGCAATATTATGCATTCTTATTATTTACCCAATAATAGCATATTCATTTAATATGTTTTATTTTATGGATATCTAATAGTTTTATTTATAAGTATAAAAAAATTAATTAAATTTCCATAAATATGAATAAAAATATGAAGAAAAGGATGACTCTATCTTGCAATTAAAAAGATTTTTTTCCATCTAATTTTTGGAAGAAAAAAATATTAAGCTATAATATACAATAATCGATCAACAAACAAAATATATATTCTATACTACTAATGAAATCTTCATCAAATCTCGAAGAATTAATCAAACAATATTTTAAAGCAGATTTAAGTGATTCAGTTGAAGTTGATGTTTATAATTTATTTTTCTTGAATTTTAAAAAAATCAGGGATTTTGCATTGTTTCTAAAAGAAAGGGAAATAAATTTAATTAACATATCTATTTTTAGTTTTAATAATGTCTTTCAAGTATTATATTTGTTTTATTCCAAAATTCACCTAAAAAATAAATACTTAATATTAATCATTGAAATTGAGGAAGGAGAACTAGTTAATTCCATCGATAGTATATTCCCTCAAGCAAAATATTATGAAAATGAAATAAAGAAAAGATATGGGTTGCTTTTCAAGTCTAAAAGTGAACTAGATCGCCCAGAGTCATTAACAATACCTCATTCTTTGAAATCAGAGAATAAGTCTAAATATTTCATACCTTTGGGAATTAATAATTATAGCAACGATTTGAAGAATTATATCAATCTATTTTTTAACAAAAATAAAATAACGACAATTAAAGAAAAGACAGGATGGTCATATCGTGGAATAAGTCCTTTACTTAAGAATAGACCTTTTAAAGAAAATGTTGAATTGACTAAAAGAATATCGTTCCTTGGAAGTTATCATCATAATCTCTCCTACATCATGGCTCTCGAAAAGTTATGTGCCATTGAGGTTCAATCCAGAGTGGAGCAATCACGCACGATATTTTGTGAACTTGAACGCTTTGATAACATGTTAACTTGGTTTATTAATTTATTTCATCTATTAAAAAGAGAGAAATTATCTAAGATATTGATGCAAAATCGATTGATATTTCATCAATCAATCAGAAAAAATTTAAAAATTCGCTTTTTTGATGATATTAATTTTATTGGATATTGTAATGATTTCCCAAATGGATATTGGTTAGAATTCCAAAATGATTTGAATGATTTGGCAAAAAAAGCAATCAATATTATAATAAATTCAGTATATAGTAAACTTTTAAAAAAAAGATGTGAAAATATTGGAATATTAACATCAGAGGATGCCATTAATGCGGGAGTTACCGGGCCCTGTTTAAGAGCTTCAGGAATAGCTCAAGATATTCGACTTGAGAAACCTTATTTATCTTACTTGAATAAAGATTTAATAAAAAAATGGAATATTGTTACTTCCCGCAATGGAGACGTGCTTTCAAGAATAGAAACTAGAGCCTGGGAAATGCGATATGCAATTAAAATCATTAATCATCTAATTACTCATTTAATTGATGATAATGAAGAAAATATTGTTTTTGATGATAAAAATCTAATTTTACCTAAAAATATGATCTCAATAATGCAAGTTGAAAGCCCTCAAGGTGAATTGACTTATTATCTCAAGACTAGTGAAATAGGAGACCCATCCATATTTGCAGGAGCAAGCATTTGTTCACCAAGCTTAAAAAATTTCTTAGCTTTAAATGATTATATGCTGAAGAATGCATCAAAATCAAATTTTAGATTAATTGTTCATTCAATGGATTTGAATTTTAATGAAATTAATCTGTAATCTTGCCAAGAACAAGATTATTTTTTATTTTTAATCATACAATCCTATAATTTAATGAAATATAAAAAAATTCTAAAATTAGATAAAATATGGATGTTATAATGACTGAGAATAATCTTTTACATGTGATAATTGATAATAGAGAACATAAACTAATGAGAGTGTTAGATCAAAAAAAAAATAAAATAGCTTATGAGAATAAACAGTTAGATATCGCTGATATTTTGATTTCCAACGAAATTGCGATTGAAAGAAAAGAGGGTTTTGATTTTATTGCTTCTATTAAAGATAATCGTTTATTTGAACAATTGTTTAGACTTAAAGAGACTTATGATACTCCGATATTAATTCTTGAAGGATTAAATGATGATGTATTTGAAAATATTGGAATGAATATAAATTCTATATACGGTGCTTTATCATTTATTTCTTATAAACTAGGAATTTCGGTAATACCAACAAGAAACGTGGAAGATACGGCAATCGTTATTGAAAGGATCGCATATAGAGAACAATTGAAAAATGACATACCATTATTGAGCAGAACTGCACCAAAAAAAATGAACCTACAAGAAAGACGCTATTTTATCATGG
>CAZRIR010000117.1:0-6909 GCA_964600195.1 uncultured archaeon
AGGATTTTCTGTTACGCTCCATAATTTAAGAAGCTGTATCAATAATTATAAAGATCATGAAATTATATTGAATCAAATTGAAAAACAACAAATAATTGATGCAATAGAATCTTGGAGACAGCACTTATTAAAATAAAATTCCTCATTTATCAATATCAAACCTTTTATCAGTCAGTCTTAGCTTTTAAAATAAAGCCTATTATGATATAAATGATTTCAATTCCACATACAATAAAAAAGAAAATGCTTACAACTAAAGAAAGAAAGTATAATTGCAGAATATTGCTCACAACTCCAAGTATTGCCAGAATTGGAAATGATGGACTTACGGCTATAAAAAAATAATATATCTTCTTATCTTTCTCTCTAAATCGAATATATGTAGTGATATTAAACCAACCAAATAATACCATTAAAATAGTAATTAATAAACTTGATAAGAATTGGAATTGGGTTAGTTGGAAGGCATAAATATAGAAATAATTAGCATAAAAATATAATGTAATGAATAGACCACTTAATGGAGTAGGTACCCCTGTATAACCCGCCTCTTCAGAAATATTAAATCGGGCTAATCGTAGTAATGCGCCTAGAGTAAAAATGATGCATCCGATCATGAGAATGATATCAAATATGGTGCCCGTCCGAAATGCTTGGTAAGTTAATACTGCTGGTGCTATTCCGAATGTTAAAGAATCACTCAATGAATCCAATTGCTTCCCCATTTCATTAATAGTCCCCATTTTCCGCGCTAAATAACCATCTAATAAATCTGTACCCAAAGTAAATGTAAGAAGGATAAAACCTATCGATATTAGAGCCAAATCACCTAAAGTTGCTAAAATCAATGCGACAAGCCCTAATATTGTACCTGTTAAGGTAATGTAATCTTTTAATTTTAAAATCTTGGGAATACTTGACATAATTATTAATTAAATAATTGTTGATTAAAAATCTTATCTAGAATGCTTGAGTGTTTTTTAATACAAAAGATATATTTCACTTTTTATACTTAATTCTAAAATTTGGAAAAAAAAGATTGTCATTACTTTGCTTTGATATAAATTTTTATATAAGTTTTTTTATAACTTGACTATATCAGTTATAAAATAAGGTCATTCAAACTTTTATTGTCATACAATAATGTAAAATATAATCGTTCGATTTAATAAATTTAATTTTACTTGATAAGGAAGAATAAAAAATGTCAGATTATGATTTTTTTATGGTATTTGAACTCATGGATTCTGGAGAGCGAGTAAGAGTGGATGTTCCAGAAAATGTTATTCAATCTTTTTTACATCCTGAACAAGTTTTTGTTTTTGTCAAAGAACCAATACGGAGAATCTTTATTTGGAAGGGAGCTAAGTCTCCTGTGAGAAAGAGATTCATTAGTTCTCGAGTTGCAAGTGAACTTCAAGAAGAATTGGTAAAACAAGCAGCATTTCATAGATGTAAAATTGTATCAGTTGATCAAGGTGATGAGCCTACTGAATTTTTAAGAGCATTCCAATTAAAATCGATGAAAGTAGAAGAGAAAATGGAAGATTTACGTTATGTT
Organism: uncultured archaeon; assembly: GCA_964600195.1. Taxonomy (GTDB): domain Archaea; phylum Asgardarchaeota; class Lokiarchaeia; order Sigyniarchaeales; family SOKP01; genus FT1-020. Next base: position 1,562 of record CAZRIR010000117.1, read on the forward strand.
CGGAACATTGAAAGAGAAACACCAGAAAGATTTGGAGATGTTTTGGATAGTGGGCCAACTGAGAAAACGGAAGAGGAAGAAGAATATTTTTCACCCGCACTCCAAGAACTTAAAGAAAAAGGAGCGTCTATTGATGTAAATTCCGGGAGTGACTCGTCAAAATCATTAGAAACAAAACCAAAACCAGCTCCCAAAATCACTCCACCAGCAAATGCCCAATCAAGATCATCATATATTCCATATCACTCAATTAAGGACCATGGATTTACGGAAGAGCAAAAAAAGGCTCTCATGGAGAAGATTCTTAGAAAAGAAATTCCAAAAAATTATACAAGACAAAATTTAATTCTTGGAAACGCTTTATATGGTGCTGTTTCAAAAACCGTGAATGTATTTGGAAAAAATGTAGAAGAAACTGAATGGGAGCCCATTTCCCAACTTCCAGAGGAGATGGTAGAAGTTGATGATTCAAAATTACGGATATATATTGATAATGAGAAAAATATCATCGAAGCCATAGAAATTTTAAGACAAAAAGATAAAAAGACAGAGGAAAAGGTAGAAGAAATTAGTGATGAGAGTTTAGACTTGGACCACATGACGATAAAAGAATTAAAGCAATATTCTAACGAACATGAGATTGATCTCCCCTCGAATGCGAGAAAAGCAGACATCATTAAGACGATTAAAGATTCAGAAGATAGCCCAGAATCCAATCCTAGATCTACCAGAAGAAATTTACCAAAAATTCCAAATAATGATGAATAGATTCTAACTAATGAGATTTTATATTCATTACACTTTTTTGCTAAAATAATCAGTATATCCTTCTTTTTTCAAATCAAATATATCAAGTGAGATATGATCAATTCTGAAAAAATAAAATTGTAAAAAAGTAATTTATTTAAAAGAATAATTTTCCTATTTTTTTGTTTAAAATTCAAACCGTTATTCTTCCTTTTTGGCTTGTTCTTTTATTTCTTTAGACTTATTCTTGTTTTTAATTTTTTTCAAACCTTCAATCGCTTCTTTTCTCACTTTAGAGCTGGGGTCTTTCAAAGCTTTAGTTAGTGCGTCAAGCGAATATGGATGATGTAAATCACCTAATTCGTCTGCGGCTTCCGTCCGCACATCTTCATCAATATCATTGAATATTACATATGTAAGAACACCTAAGACTTTAGTATCCCCAAAGTCCCCTAAAGTATCTACAGCTTCTTTTCTGACGATAGGATCCGGATCTGTAGCAGCAGTTATCGCTAATTGCTTTGAAACTTCATCGGAATTACCAATAGGTTGGATTTCACTTAAATCAGCACCACAATACTTGCAGAAATTGTGTTCTATTCTAATTTTTGCGCTTCCACATCGAGGACATACGCGTTGAGTGTTGAAATCTATGAATTCTCGATTAGGAGTTGAGGATTGCGGATTTCCCTGCGTTCTTCTAACATGAAATGGATTTTGTTTAGGATCTGGCCTCCAATTCTTATCATTTCCCATATCTTATCATCTCATAATTAATTTTATTAGGAATATAATGGGTCAATTACATTTAAATGATTACATCCATCCTAATCTTTTTTTTCTGCTAATTATTTATAAAATAATATGCCTGATGAACATGATTTTAAAAATTACAAAACCATTGAAGAATATAGCAAGACCATAGAAGGAACAAATTACTTTCACGATTTATATCTTAAAGCGGTTAACCACCCTATCAGAAGGGAAATCCTTGTTATCGTTAATCAAGAAAATAAAATTTCTCATGATAATCTCTTTCAAATTCTTCTTGAAAATGAAATACTCCATGAGGATCAAGTCTTTATGTATAATATTAATTACTTAATAAAAGCATTATGTATTAGTAAGAGCGAAGAAAATGGTGTAATTTTTTATTCTATAACGCAAAGTGGACGTGTAGTTGATTATTTAAAGTAGCGAAATTTTTATTACTTGTCTTTGAAAAAGATTTTAAAACAATTACAACATGGAATTCCAAACTGAATATTGTATTTTCGAATTTTTTGATTTTTATTTTCCATAAATTTCTTTAAACTTATGATCAATTTTTTATCTTCATTAAAGTAGAGTTTTTTAAGGTTAATAATATGGTTTTTTTGTTTACAAATAGGACAATATGAATAATAACGAATAAATTGTCTGAAGAGTTCTTTTTCTTTATCAGTCATTGCTTTAATTTTAGGTTCAGGATCATTTCCTATTATCCCTTTTAGGTTATCTAGTTCAGATAACATTAATTCTTGTAATAAAATACTTGCACTGTCAAGAGACATATATTCATCGATTTCTATTTCGTTTTCACCATTAGATCTGTCAAAATATTCAATGGCTTCATTAAATACTTTCAATTTTTTTGTTTTTTCTTGCTTTAGATTAATTAAATCCATATTTTTCCATCATTTTATTTCGATTGAAACTCCCTAATACTTAACATTGAATGAATTGTTTAAAAATTTTACAATTTGTTACATTTTTTTCAATTTATCATAATATTTCTTGAATATCATTTTTAAAACATTTTTCAAACCCTATTAGAATAATTCTAATATGAAATCTCACTTTTCAAGCCATAAATAGTTGATATCAAATGGTTTTAGTTAATTTAAATGAAAAGTGATCTTATTTTAAATGTTTAATTCTACCTTACTTTTTTTTTGTTTTAAAAAAAATCACCGCTAGAACTAAAAAGCCCACTGTTAAGAGGAGCAAGATGGTGAAATCCCAATAAAACATATCAAAACCAAACCCATTTATCATAATAGCTCTTGTAATGTTTATTGAATATGTCATTGGTATGAAGTATGAAATAATTTGGAAGATCTTTGGAAAAGAATTTATAGGAAAAATAAATCCTGAAAAAAACATTGAAGGAATGAGGAGTAATGGGATGAATTGAAATGCTTGTACTTCATTTTTAGCAAATGTAGATGCAAATATTCCCAACCCAACACAAGACATTGCATAAATAAAAAGAATAAAAAAAAGTAAGAAAATATTACCGGCTATATGAATTTGAAAAAATATTACGGAAATATTTAAAAGAAGGAGGCTTTGAATCAAAGCAATAAGCGAATTCCCGAGCAAATAACCTAATATAATTTCTAATTTGGAGGTAGATGTCGTTATAGTTCTGTAGAGGGTACCAGTTAGCCTTTCTTTAGTGAATCCACCAGTTACAGTTAAGATCATGAATAGAAAAAGAGCAAAGCTAAGAATTCCTGGTCCTAAAGAATCATTTGGTCTTAAATTAGGATCTCCCGCTACATAAATTTTATTGAGTGCTAAATGAGGCTCGTCAGTACCAGAGAGTTCATTTAAAACGGTTCCAATTGCCTCAGAAACAGCTTCAATTACGGAACTTATTGTTTGGGGATCACTTCCATCTAAATATAGAGACATTTGGATATTAATTAAAAAATTTGGCATATCCTCTGAAAAATTTATTGGAATAACCAATAATGCGTAATAATTGTTTCCACCATAAATTTATGCCTTTTCTTCTACAAGATCAAAATTTGTTGGATTTAGTATTGTTATATCCACTCTATCATCTTCTTGGAGCGTATTAATAAAGATTTCAGAGTAATTAATATTTCCTGATCCTCCAATCTCATCTAAGTTAACGATCTTAATTGGTACATGTTTAACAGTTTGACCAAAAGCAAATCCAAAAAGAAACATTAACAAGATCGGCATTCCAAGTAATAATCCTAAGGTTCGTTTATCATGTAATAATATTTGGAGATTCTTTTTGGTAATAGCAAAGATTCTTCTTAGGCTAATACTCACTTCTCTCTTCCTCCAATTCTATTTAAATGTCTTATCTTGGTGAGTGTAATATATAAATATTTCTTCCATTTCAGGTAATTCATCAAGATTTTTAATTTTCTTAACATTTTCCATTAGTTCTATGGGTGGTCCTGAAATAATTATCTTTTTATTCATTAGTCCAATTTGATCACAATTAATTGATTCCGCTAAATAGTGTGTTGTAATCAGAATTGTTGCTCTTTCTTCCTTAGAAATTGTTTTAAAATAATTCCAAAATTCAATTCTTAGTTCTGGATCTACACCTACAGTCGGCTCATCTAATATTAAAATTTCTGGGCGGTGAAGTAGTGCCACTGCGAGTGAATACCTTCTTTGCATCCCTCCTGAACATTTTAAGACCAATCTATTCCTAAATTCCGTTAGATCAATTAATTCAAGTATCTCTTGAATTCGATTTTTAAGATCCAACTTAGGAATCTTGTATAGAGCCCCAAAATATTTTAAATTTTGCTCTATCGTTAAGTCTAAATAAAGAGAGAGATCTTGAGGCATAAAACCTATTTTATAATAAAGTTCGTTAATCTGATCGGGGATTTTTTTTCCATCAATAGTTATTTTAGCTCCGGGATCAGGATCTAAAAGATCTAATAAAATTGATATTGTAGTCGTTTTTCCGGAACCATTTGGTCCAATAAGACCGTAAATTTCACCCTTTTTTATATTAAGTTGTAGGTTTTCTACTGCCTTAAAACGTCCAAAAGATTTTGAAAGGTTCGATATTTCAATCAAATTTACTCTAAAAATAAAGTGTTGTATCTTTTTGTTAGGATATCGGAAAGAAAAATATTTAAAGATTATCAGTTAGTTTTTTAATGAGGGTTTCAAGAGCTTTTGCCAATTCTTTATGAGCATTTCCACATTTTTTAAATATAATTTTAGCATGTTCTATATATTGTCTTTTTTTTTCTATAGTCCACATCATTTGAGTAATATCCATTAAATTGTCGATACGATCAGCCATTTTTATTATTTTTGCTTCATCAGATTTTATTTCAAAGGATTGTAACCAAAATTCTTTATTTTCATCTCTTGGCTTTGAAACTTCATTAACAATTTTCATTATTTTTTCATTATAATTCTTACGGATATCTTCAGGCAATGTATCTGTGTCTTCGATTAAATCATGAAATAATGCTGCAATCATTAAATCCTCATGTATTTGTTCTGAGAAACCAAAAGCCCTTAAGATCGCAGCTACACGTATTGGATGTATGATGTATGGTAAATTATTGGATTTTCTTTTTTGTTCCCCGTGTTTTATTGTCATGTAGGTTAATGCTTGCCAATATTTAGTATATCGTACCATAATAACTAATTCCGTCTCTTTTAATTAATTAGTAAATTAATTAATATAAATACACAGAAATATAAAAAAGAATCATAAATTCAATTATTTTACAGCATAAATTTATTATCCTTCATTTAGAACCTTGCGTATCATTTTGACTTCATGAATTCATCAGGTTTTATTGGACCAAGATCATTTAAAG
>CAZRIR010000118.1:0-5660 GCA_964600195.1 uncultured archaeon
GGACCGTCTCCCGTATTAATTAAAGAATTAGTAGAATTCTTATAAACTCGACCAAATCCTCCTGTTGCCAATAATACATAAGGAGCTCTGAAAATAACTAATTCTCCTTTACTAATATCCAGAGTAATTATTCCAACAATTTTATCTTTGATTTTTATTAAATCTATTAATAAAAATTCATCAAAAAATTTAACATTAAATCGCGTACATTGTTCAAATAACGTATGGAGTAAAGCATGTCCAGTACGATCTCCTGCATAGCAAGTTCTTGGAAAGCCTGCACCCCCAAAAGGTCTCTGAGCGATGAGCCCTGAATCCAGTCTCGAAAAAGGAGTACCCATGCTCTCAAATTCAACAACTATCTTCGGTGCTTCTTCACACATGAACATGACTACGTTTTGATCTGCTAAATAATCAGATCCTTTTATTGTATCATATGCATGATTTTTAGGAGAATCCTCTTTTCCATCTTCTCTATTCCCCAAAGCTGCGTTAATACCACCTTGAGCAGCACAAGAATGGCTTCGCACAGGATAAACTTTACTGATTACTGCGGTATTCCATTCTTGTGATAATTCTAAACCAGCTCTTAATCCACTAAGGCCGGCACCAACAATTATTACATCAAATTCTTCAATTTTCAATACTTTTCACATTTTTTTTAATTTTTTTGATAAATATTCCATTATTTCCTAAGATTTGGATCTATTAATGTTTCCTAACTCAACGACTCCATTCAATATTTCATCTTGTAAAAGCAATTCAAGTAAATTTATTGAATATTCAGAAATGTATTTACCAATACCATCCTCTCCAATAATTCTCATAATAATTGATTTAAGAATATTAAAATCAATCCATTCTCTTTCTAATTTAATGATTTCTATGCGTTCCAATTGTTCTTCCACAATTTTATCATTGTGATCTTTAACTTCCTCAAGATCTATTTTCATTTTCAATCACAAATCTATCTATCGAAATGTTTCTATTAATTCCCTTAATTTTTCTTTATTTAGCTCTCTTTTAAAAAGTGGAGTTGCATCATTTTCATATATTTTTACATTTTCTTCATATGGGATTCTATCAGGATTAATATAAAGAATACCCAAGGGAAATTTATTCTTTTTTATTGCTAATTTTAAAGCTTCAATTTGATCAAATGGTTGATATGCTTCATCTAAGTAATAAGAATTCTCTTTATACCATTGAAAAGTGTTTATTTTGTTAAAAGATACACAAGGACAAAGCAAATCAATATATGCATAGCCTTTAAAGTTGATTGCTTTTTTAAGGATGCTTTTAGTTTCTTCTATATCTCCAACAAAAGCTCTTGCAACAAATGAGGCGTTCTGGGCAATTGCTAAAGCAGGACCATTAAATGGTTCATTAAAAACACCATATACTTGTACCTTTGTTTTAAAACCTATTTGACTGGTAGGAGAGGCTTGACCCTTGGTCAACCCATATACTTGATTATTATGGACAATGTTAACTATATTTGGATTATATCTAATTGCATGAATAAAGTGATTGCCACCTTCGCTATAAGTGCATCCATCTCCACTAACTGCAATAACTGTTAATTCAGGATTAGCAGCTTTAATTCCTATTGCGGCAGATAAATAACGACCATGTAATCCGTTAAAACTATTGCATTTTATAAAGTGAGGAAATTTTCCAGCTTGTCCAATACCAGAAACTATCACTAATTTATTAGATTGAATTTTCAATTCTGTTAATGTTTCCTTCATAATTCTTAATGCACTATAGTTTCCACAGCCGGGGCACCAATGAATCTCAATATTTTTATCAAATTCTGTATTGGACACTTTATATCTCCTCAATGTGAGATTTTATCTCATTTTCTAATTGTTCTACCGAGAAGGTATAACCAGAATAATTCAAAATACTATCTAATCCTCTATGAGTTTCGAGCTCCACTACCTTTGCAAATTGTCTATTTGGATTATTCTCAATTACAATAGTATTTTTAGCTCGCTTAACATATTCATTCACATCGGGATGGAGCGGGTATAATTGGTCAAAAAACAAGAAGCTTATTCTCTCGTCTTTAATAATCTCTAAAGCTTCTTTTATCAAATAATAATTGCTTCCCCATCCAATAATTAAAATTTCGTAATCTTCAGCTCCTATAAATTCAGGCTTTAATATAACTTCTTTAATAAGCTCCAATTTTTTTAGGCGTTTCTCTACATTTTTCATCCGAATTAATGGATCTTCTGAAATATTACCATCCTCTGTATGCGTGTGGCTATCTGCATCAACCAGTCCATCACCATATCCTGGAACACCACGAGGAGATATCCCGTTTTCTGTAAATGCATAGCGCATGTAATCTTTTTTAGTCTCAATAAAATATTTATTTATTTTCCTTTCTTCAATATTTAAAGAGGATATGTTATAGAATGAATCCATTATGTATTGATCTGCTAAAATGAAAATAGGAACTTGAAATTCTTGAGTAAGATTAAAGGCATTTTGAATGATTGCAAAAGCTTTTTCGATTGTTCCTGGAGCAAATACAATTCTCGGAAAAAATCCCGCTCCTGCATTTAATACAAGGTTAAGATCTTCTTGGGCTGTCCTCGTAGGCATCCCCGTAGCGGGACTAGGTCTTTGACCAACAAGAAAAATGATAGGTAACTCCATCATTCCAGCTAGACTAACACCTTCGCTCATTAAAGAGAACCCTCCTCCTGAGGTCAATACAAATGATCTTGCTCCCACATAAGATGCACCGATCGCTTTGTTAACAACACTCAATTCATCTTCGGATTGATCTACTATCATCGAAAATTCTAAAGCATGTTGTGAAAGAATTGTACCTACTTCTGTAGCGGGTGCCATTGGGTAAAAAGTAATATAATTTACACCCCCCGCAATAGCTCCAAGAGCTAAGGCATCTCTTCCATTTAGAATATAGTCATTTACTATTTTTTCATCTTTAATGAGAGGGTATTTTCTATTTAAGGTCCCCTCATTCAAAATCTTTATTGCAATATCATATCCCATCCGTGCCGCTTTAATGTTGTTTTGAATTACTTTCACGCCTTTTTTTCTAAACCGATCTTTTAAAAGCTCATCAAGCACGGAAATTTCAGCATTCAATAGTCCACATATAACCCCTAAAGAAATAATATTTGAATAAACTTTACTTCCTAACTCCTTAGCTAATTCAAGAAATGGGACTTCAATTTCCCTACATCCTCCTTCTTTACACTCGTTAATGAATTGATCTTCACCAATAAGTAATGTATCAAGAGTGATCCTATTTTTTAAATGTGAGTAAGCTTTTTTTACTAAGGGAAATAAAATGTCGATACGCTCTTTGAATGCTCTTATAGGTTTTGATGATACCCTTATACTTGTAGAATTTTCTCCCCCACGCACTCTTGACATGTATTCTCTTGTCGCAAAAACATAATATCCAGATTTTTTTAAAGTTTGTATCAAAATATGTTCTACTGTCTCAATACCTTGACCTGCAGCTCCACAAATAACAATAGAATAATCTTGACTCAATTTTACTATCACTCTAAAAATATATATTATTTATAATAAACTTAATTTCGGTTTAAATATAATATCAAAATCTGTTAAAAGGTATTAAAAATCCTTAGTTAATAAATTATAAATTTATATGAGATAGATATAATTATAGTTTATCATAAAAATGTTTATTAAGTAAATTTGGATAAAAATAATTGACTTAATATAAAGAGGCTTTAAAAATTCGATTACTTGAATATGAGAGTAAGGAGATATTCAAAGATTTTAATATTCCGATCCCAAATAACGTGATTATTAAAAATCAAGATAATGTTAAAGATAAAATCAAGAAATTTCAGTTTCCCGCAATTATAAAAGCTCAAATTGCGATTGGAAGTCGTAAAAAAGCAGGTCTCATACAAATTGCACGAAATGAAAATGAGGCTCTTAAATTATGTAGAGAATTTTTTAAAATGAATGTAAGCGGATTTAAAGTTGAGGCAATCCTCATAGAGGATTTGGTTCAAATAGCACATGAATATTATTGTTCTATAACCTTAGATGCATCTGGTAGAAGGTTTTATATAATAGCGAGTGTTGAAGGAGGAATTGAGATTGAAGAAGTCGTAAAAAATCGGCCAAATGCTATAATTAAAGAGTCATTTTCTTATTCAGATGGATTGACAATGGATATGGCCAGAAAGGTCGGAGAACAATTAGGATTTAAAAATAAAAATTTAGATGATTTAATAAATATTTTTCTAAATTTATGGAAAATTTCGGTAGAAAACGAAGCTCAGTTAGTTGAGATAAATCCTTTGGTCATGACGGATTCAGGATTAATTGCTGTTGACGCCAAAATGATTTTAGATGAAAATGCTGCCTTTAGGAAGTCTTTAACACGAAAATTTTTAGAGAATAAACTTACCAAGTATGAAAAATTAGCCAGAGATGCTGGATTCTCATTCGTAAAATTAGATGGAAAAATTGGTATTCTTGCTAATGGAGCTGGATTAACAATGGCATTATTAGATGTTTTATCTCAGCTTGGACTAAAACCTGCAAATTTTTTAGATGTAGGGGGTGGTGCCAGTAAGACTCGGGTTTATAAAGCTTTAGAATTAATTTTTAATTTAAAACCTGATTGCGTCTTTATTAATATCTTCGGTGGTATTACTCGATGTGATATAGTTGCAGAAGCAATTATTGAAGCTCTAAATAATTTTGAAAATTCACCTCCCATGGTTATTCGTCTCATAGGAACTAATGAAAAAGAGGGATTACAATTGCTAAAAAAAGAAGGGATTGACGCTTATAGGGATGTAATGGATGCTATTCAAAAAGTAAAGGAGGTCATTGGGGAATAAATGTATATAAGTGAAAAATCTAAGGTCGTTGTTCAAGGAATTACAGGAAATCAAGGGTCTTTCCATACAAAATTAATGTTGGATTATGGAACCAATATTGTTGCGGGGGTAACCCCTAAAAAAGGAGGACAAGAGATCCATAGCGTTCCTGTCTTTAATACAGTTAAAGAAGCTATCAAAGAAACTGAATGTGATACGAGCATTATTTTTGTTCCTGCCAAATTTGCTTTTGGAGCAGCAAAAGAGAGTCTTCTTGGAGGTATTAAAGTAACATGTATAATAACCGAGAATATTCCTATATTTGACATGTTACAACTTGTGGAAATCTCTCGGAACCGTGGATTACATTTGATTGGACCCAATTGTCCTGGAATGTTAATACCAGATAAAATTAAGTTAGGAATAATGCCAGGTGATCTCTGTCATTTTGGAGATGTAGCAATAATTGCTAAAAGTGGAACGCTCTCTTATGAAATTACAAAGTCCATAGGAGTGGCAGACATTGGTGTATCTGCTTACATTGGTATTGGAGGTGATCCTATTAGAGGGACAACCATGGTTGAAGCTGTAAAATATTACTCTGAGGATTCTGCAACAAAAAAAATAGTTTTAATTGGTGAAATTGGGAGTGATGAAGAAGAAAAAACAGCGGAATTTATAAATGTCAATGTCTCAAAGCCAGTAATTGCATATATTGCAGGGAAAAGTGCCCCTGAGGGAAAAAGGATGGGACATGCAGGAGCTATTATTTCAGGAGATTTTGGAACCGCTCAAGGAAAAATT
>CAZRIR010000118.1:5760-6854 GCA_964600195.1 uncultured archaeon
AATGTGGATTCTGTCATAGAGTTTGCCCAGTTACTGTATCTATTTATAATGAACCATTAAAGAAAACCGCAATTGGAACCCCTGAAGAAATGGGCATAAAATCAGATAAAAAAATCGTCGTGGATACCGAAAAGTGTATTTGGTGTGGTTCTTGTACCTGGATTTGTCCAGGATATACCTTGGAGCTACTCATTAATGGAGAAAAGAAACTTTTACTTGTAGAAAATGGATCCCTACCTGAATTTGAAGAACAAGTCCGTACTTTGAAATCTGGTCAAAAAGTAAGAAAAGTTGTTGAGGGAAGCATTATAATTAATTGTGAAGAAAAGGATACTAAAAAAATCGATGCATTTGCAGAAGAATGCGCAGTTGAGGCATTATCAAGGGAGGGAAAAAAGATTAATGTTGACAAGGAGAAATGTATACTATGCTTTAAATGTAGTGAAGCAGCTAAAAAATATGATAATATCGATGTGAAAGTATATAGGGATCGATTTAGAAAAATTAAAGGAGAACCTGGTTCAGTGTGGAATGGTATCATGTTAAGAGTTCTTGGAAAAGAAGGAAAAATTAAAGGAATAATGAGTAGAAGTCAAAATAAACTTGCAGATTCTGTGATCAGATTATTAGGAAGAGCTGAAGAAGAAGAAAGCTAAATTATTTTTTATTTTTATTTATTTACTTTTTATCGTAGGATTTTATTCTCAATAGAGAATTATAATATGCCTTTTCCATATGAATATTATATAAACTATATGAAATGTATTATTTTCAACATTATAAAATTTTAAAACTATAAACTTAATAAACTCACAATCATAACTATGACTATCACTTCTTATTAAAAGAAGCGTATTTACTAAAAAAAAAGTGAAAAGAAAATGGCAAAGAGAGTGGCTATTAATGGTTTTGGTCGAATAGGACGTTTATTTTTTAGAGCAGCCTGGGGAAACCCAGATATTGAAATTGATTCTATAAATGATTTATTTGAACCGAAATATTTAGCATACACACTAAAATATGATACCGTATTTGGTAGATTTAAAGGTAAAGTAGAAAATACAGATAAATCCTTGATCATTGATGGAAAAGAA
>CAZRIR010000119.1:0-6837 GCA_964600195.1 uncultured archaeon
ATTGGGATGCCTTGATGAATAAAAAAGCTGACGATGTAGTAGTTGAACCAGAAAGAATGGAAAGCACTGAACCATCATATATTTTGTACACGAGTGGCACGACAGGTATGCCAAAAGGTGTTGTAAGGGATACGGGAGGCCATTTAGTAGCACTCTATCATTCAATGAAATCTATATATGATACCGACACGAAGGATGTATACTTTGCCACCAGTGATATTGGGTGGGTTGTTGGACATTCCTACATTATTTATGCACCATTATTCAAAGGTTGCACATCTATCATATATGAAGGAACACCTGTTTATCCCGATCCAAGTGCTTGGTTCAAAATTATCTCAAAATATAAAGTAAATACTGTCTTTTCTGCCCCAACTGCTTTTAGGATCTTGAGGAAATATGATGAAAAATATATTACAGAAAATGACCTAAGTTCTCTTAGAACTATTTATTTAGCTGGTGAGCCTCTTGATAAACATACTTATGAATGGATGAATAATGTCTTGAAAGGAGTAAATATCATTGATAATTATTGGCAAACTGAGACGGGTTGGCCTATTTTAGCAAATCCTTTTGGAATAGCCCCTTTAAAAGTGAAGCCTGGAAGTCCAACAAAAGACATGTGGGGATGGAATCTACTTGTTGTAAATGCAATGGGTGAGGAAGTCCCTAAAGGAACTAAAGGATACTTGGTGGCAATTCCCCCAACGCCACCGGGAGTACTCCTTACAGTATATAAAAATGACGATAGATACGTTAATTCTTACTATAGTGTCTTTAAAGATAAGAATTATTTCTCTACGGGAGATTACGGGATTGAAGATGAAGATGGATATTTTTTTGTTTTAGGAAGAGCAGATGAAGTAATTAAGGTGGCAGGTCATAGATTAGGTACAGGAGAAATGGAGTCCGTCGTTTCATCCCATGCTACAGTAGCTGAAGTATGTTGTATCGGTGTTGAAGATGAGATAAAAGGAGAAGTACCCATCGTAATTATTGTATTAAAAGAAGGAATCGAAGGAACAGAAGCACTAGCTCAAGAAATTAAGACCCTTATCAGGGATAAAATTGGACCTGTAGCTACTCCTAAAGGAGTTCACTTTGCGAAGGCATTACCTAAAACAAGATCTGGAAAAGTCATACGCAGGGCAATTAAAAGCATCGCAGAGGGAAAGGATCCTGGCGACTTAAGCACTATAGAGGATCCTACTACCATTGATAAAATCAGGGATATCCTAAAAGATTATTAATTTTTTTCTTATTCAGTTCTTTAATTCAAAAAATCTGAGGAGAAATATTTAATAACTATAGAATAAACTAATTAAATGCTCACGTCAGTGAACCTTACAATAATTGGACTATTCAAATTATTTATTTTATTTTTTTTTATATTAATTCAAGTACTTCAGGAAAATAAAAACAAGATAAAAATTAATTAAATTGAGCTAAATCATGAAATTGAAAAAAATTCTAGAGACTGTTGATCCAAATTTATTGAGAATCTTTTTACCATGGGCTCTACATCACCCTAGTTCTTTAAATCAATACCGGAAATTGGTTAAACCATTCATGAAATCTTTAGAAATGAGACGAGAGTTTAAAAATAATGACATATTGATTCCTCCATTCATGATCTTGAGCATAACTAAGAATTGTAATTTGAAATGTGCAGGGTGTTATGCGGCAGCGGTTGGAACTTTAAATTGCGAGTCAAAAAAGAAACAGTTAGATGTTGATGATTGGAAAAAGATCATAAAGGAGGCAAATGATCTAGGCGTTTTTGGATACATTATTGCAGGAGGAGAACCATTTCTCTACCCAAATTTATTGGAGTTATGTGAAGAATTCAAGGATCGATTATTCATCATCATTACAAATGGTACAACGTTAAGTGATGAAAACTTCAAGTGGTTAAAAAAGCTCAGGAATACGGTTATAATGGTCAGTTTAGAAGGAGAACGAGAGATTACTAACCAACGGAGAGGCAATGGTGTCTATGAGATGGCTTCAGGGACAATAAAAAAACTAAATAAATGTGGTGTGCTAAATGGAGTATCAGTGACCATTACTCAATCAAATCATGAACAATGGATGAATCCAGATTTAATTGATGAACTTATTGAAAAAGGAATAAGGATAGCATTCTTTATTGAATACATCTCGTCAGATCCACAAATAGATTCCTCTTTAATGCTTACAACGAGCCAGAGAGCGTTGTTTAGAAAAAGAATGCTAGAATATAGAGCAGAAAAGAAGATATATTTGATCCATTCACCTGGAGATGAGGAATTATTTGGAGGTTGTGTATCTGCGGGGAAAGGATTCGCGCATGTCACACCTTATGGAGATTTAACGCCTTGTCCAGTCTCTAATGTTGCAACTCATAATTTAAAAACAGATTCTTTAAAAGATGGCCTTGCCAGTGATTTATTTAGATTAATTCGTGAGAATGAGCATTTATTGGAGACAGAAGGCACTCCTTGCGCTCTTTTTGCTCATCAAGCGGAAGTTAAGAAGCTTGCTGGAAGAGTAGGGGCATATTTTGTTGATTAATAAAAAAATCTATATTTGATTTATTATCAAGTAAGAAAAATAATTGAAAATTAGTTCATATTATAAAGGATAAAACCAATCATAATCTTATAATTCCTTGAAACATTCAATATTAAATGATGAGCGAGTCATTTGCAAAAATTAATGATATTAATTTATGTTATGAGATGAGAGGGAAGGGAGAACCACTATTCTTAATACATGGTTTTGGTTCCAAAAAGGAAGTGTTTATAGGGCAATTCCAAGCTCTTGCGAAAAAATATAAGGTTATTCGGTTTGATAATAGAGGGTCGGGGAAATCTGATCGTCCGGACATGCCATATTCAATGGATATGTTCGTTGAGGATATCAAGGCATTGATGGATTATCTCAACATAAAAAAAGCGCATTTTCTTGGATATTCTTTAGGTGGCATGATCGTGCAAAATTTCGTTTTAAAATATCCCGAGAGAGTTAATAAATTGATTCTTATTAATACCGTTCCTAAAGTCGAATATGGTGATGCAGAAATCAAGCAATACATTGATTCGAAAATCGCAAATTATGAATTAAAACTAAAAGATCCTGCGAGAGCATTTTTTGAGGGAGCAGAAGGGGGGTATACCCCAAATTTTATTGAATACATGAAAAACAATCGTTCTAAAAAAATTCATGACATGTTTACTGCTAATGATTTAATCAGGGAGAGTTCAATTAATCCTACGAGACCACAAGATTATTTAAACCAAGCTCCAGCATTACGACAACATGATGTCATCGATAAATTATCAAGTATAAAAAATGAAACTTTAATTATTTGTGCTTCTGATGATATGGTTACTCCCAAACAATTAAGTAAGTTTATGCATGGTAAAATCCAGAACAGTAGATTAGCTGAGATTGAGGGAATGCATAGCACCCCTAAAGAAAAAGCGCCAGAAGTGAATAACATTATATTAAATTTTCTTTAGAGAATTATTGAAAAAAATCTAATTTTCACTATCATCTCTTTCTTTCATGTAAGTTGTTTTGATTGTCATTGTAAATGGAATTGCTCCAAAGATTGCTAAAAAGAATCCAAGAATAAAAAGGGGAATTATTCCAATTCCTACAAGACCCAATAATGTTGGACCAATGATTGGCCCTATAATTTGAGATGTACTATCTAGACCCGAGGAAAGACCATTAATTTTTCCTTGTTCCTCTCGTGACACAGATTTACTGATTTTACTGCTTAATAGACCTCTAGTTAAAGAAGCTGCGAAGCTTATCACCATAAAAGCTGCTATAAATGATATCAAATTTGATGAAAATCCAATGAATATAAATGAGATAACAAACAAACCTAAACCTACTTTAATCGACAAGTTTTCTCCCAATTTTTTAACAGTTGGCTTGAAAACGGTAAATCTCACTAATGCACGTAAGGCTCCTGAGATTGTCATAATGATCCCAATTTCTGAAGGTTTAAGGTGTAATATGATATCTCCAAACCATGAAACGGATGAGATCATGATCATGAAAGAAATGGCATGGAATCCCCACACGATTAAATAAAATAGAGCCTTTTTATTAGCTCGTACCTTTATCTTAACTTTAATTCTTTGTTCTTTCGCTTGTTGCTGATATTTAGACTTGAGCCACGTCTCTTGTAAAAAAATCAAGGTTAACATTATTGTGGTTAATGATAAGGCAGATGAAATCAATCCGGGAAATAAAGTTCCACTTAATCCCAAATTTGTTCCAACATCAAAAAAAATACCTCCAATCGCAGGTCCTAAAAGAGAAGACAACACGTGTGCCGTTCCTATATTCGTCATTTGAATGCCTCTTTCTCGTGGAGGAACTACATCTCCCACGATAGCTTTAGCTATTGGAAAATTACCTCCAAATATTCCATCAATAACTCGAGATACGATAATCATTTGTAAACTCGTAGAAAATGCAAGCAATAAAAATGCTGATAAAGTTCCGATCTGAGATATGATTAATAATGGTTTTCTTCCATATTTATCGCTTAATTTTCCTAAAATGGGTCCAAAAACAGCAGAAACCATGGCATTGATTGCAAGAACGACACCCATTATAAATGCTTGACTGAATGTGTCTAAATCTGGTAGAAATTGATCGGCTAAATATGGTGCTAAAGGTATGATTAAGGTAAAACCTAAAATATCTATGAAGACGGCAATCCATAAAGGTGTAAGTTCTTTATACTTGAAAATCTTTCTATTATTTAGACCCATGAGTGTCTCAAAAAATGATATATATTTAAAGATTATAAAAATAAGATAATTATGCAAAAATGGAATTTTTAATTAAATTTTTGAATTTAGTTTACATGTGGTAAAATGGATGACAAAAAAAAAGATCTTGATAATAATCTAAACGAAGTTACAGATTCAGAAACAGTAGAATTTTCAGTATGGTATTACTTTATTTTAAATCTTACATGCTTCTTAATTCCTCTATATATATGTTTAGGATTCTTCTTATTATTTGAATGTTTCATGGTTCAAGTCTTATCAATTCCTACAATATTCCATTTTGTTTTATTACCAGGATTCCTATTTCTTTTATATTACATCTATTTAATCTCTTTAATTGAAATTGCTGCGATCTTTTCTCGAAGGTGGAATAAACAATCTCCACCAACACAGGGCATATTTCAACGGAATTTTAAAGATAAAAAAAGTGAATTGGGAAGAATTATCAATTATTATCATAAAAGAGGATATGTTATAAAGTTCCCAATGTGGCTCACGTCAAAATCTCCTTTCCCCTGGTTGATTAATCGAACCTTACGCAGAATCGGACATAATAAGATTGATAATAACGTGATTTATTGTGATGCATATGTAGGATTAGAGTTTACAGAAATTGGAGACAATTCATTTATTTATCCTACATCAGTGCTTTCGACACATGAAGTAAATAGTATCTTTGGAAAATTAAGCATTTTGAACATCAAATTGGGGAAGAATAACGTCTTGTATCCCGGAACCGTCGTAGGCCCAGGAGTTTTAACTGAAGATAATAATATTTTTTATCCAGCAACAATCTTACCAAAAAATTGGCGGGGGGTTGCTGGAAAACTTAACTATCAAGGTTCACCAGGACGTCCAATAGAAGATAGTGAAATAGGAAAGTGAGATATTGATAAACATTTTAGATAGATTATCAAGGTAAAAAAAAAAGCGAGTTTTAATATATAAATAATTCATTTGCTATGAGAAATCGTGAAATCATTTAAACTAGTGAAAAAAATACCGAAAAAATTCATGTTTAAGAATGAAATTCTTGTATTCTCTGGGATGTATTCATTTAAGACTAGATTTGAACGAGCTTTTCAAAGATTACAAAGGCAAGAATAGCACCCCAGTCTATACCAAAGAACATGAGCAATATTAATATGTTTGGAAAAGTGATATTCTCAATCGAGCTAGACCAAATTAATCCAATCAACAAAACCACTGAGATTATAATGAAGAATGACAACCTTACAAGCATTACTTTATGATGTCTTCCTTCCATGTGATTCTACCTCCTTTATTAAATTATTTTTCTTTATATATTAATATATTTTTCTCATTAAGAAAATATAAAAGTATATATTTAAAGGTTTGGTTTTTAACCATTTTGCTTTATTCCCAATAAAACTTTTCAAATAACAGTCTATAGATAAAGTAAGATTTAGAAATAAATTAAATAAAATTTAAAATCCATTTCGAGGATATTTTCCATTTGCCTCAAGAAATTCACGATAAGTATTCAAATGATCGAGAATTTTACCAACTAAATCAAAAGATTCGAATACAGGTATTCCACTATTGAGGAGCTTTAATTTAAAGCTATACCGACTTCTATATTCCTCGAATCCTTCATTTATTTTCAACATCACGCAGTATAAAGGTTTGGTTCCGTGTAATTTTCTTGTTTTTCTGACAAATTGAACGAACATCTTGTTTAGATCAACAGTTAAACCAGATTCCTGCATCATCGAATCTTGCAATGAGGCAAAGCGCTCGGGATCCTTGACAAAAACAATGGCATCAATATTAGGGTCTTTATCTAAAATTCTAAGCACTTTCGCATAGATCTGAGGATAAGCACCTTGAGCCCCGAGGTCTAAAGGATTTACAAGACTCGTGTTGACATCTGGTAAAAAACGTGCGAATTTTTTAATGGTATTATCCGTCAAATATGGGATTTTTATATTATATTTCTCTAGGGCATCTCCCGCCTCAATAGTGCTTCCGCCACCAATTCCGATGAGACCTATATTGCGAGAGGCAGGTAGACGTG
>CAZRIR010000120.1:0-6835 GCA_964600195.1 uncultured archaeon
AATCTTGAGAGAAGAAGCTGGATGGGATGCAAAGGAAGCTAGACGTATAGTTGATGTCTATCAAGGTAGCCTTCTTGTAAATGGTACCACGGGATTGCAGCGTTTTGATCGGGTAAAAGGTTCACTCGTCAATGCATTCAGAGATTGGATTGGTGAATGCATTTTAGCAAAGGAACCTGCTACCGGTATTAAAGCAGTTTTCACGGATATGGTCATCCATGAAGATCCTCGTCATACTCAATACGGTCAGATTGCTGGTATGGCCTTTTCATCATTATCCTTATCAATGCTCGATGCAGACCCTCACTTGTATGAGCCAATACAGAAGATTGATATTAAAACCCCAGAGGGAACTGAAGGAGCCGTGAGCGGAGTTATAAGTAAACGACGTGGGAGAATTTCAAATATAATTCCTGAAGGAGAATATGTTCGAGTACAAGGAGAAATTCCTGCTGCAGAAACTATTGGTATTGCTGATGAAATCCGTGGTTCCACCCAAGGTCGTGCCTTTTTTGGATATGAATTTTCAGGATTTGAAAAGGTTCCTGCAAGTTTAGAGAATAATCTAATTTTGGAAATACGAAAGAGAAAAGGAATGCCCGAAGAATTACCTTCGAAAAAATCCTGGGAAAGATTTATCTACAAGCGTAGCTAATAATTTATTTCTATCTTATTTTCTTTTTTTTTTAACTTAATTTTAAAGATTAAAAAGATCTTTTAGCTCTTTTGGATGATCAATAAGGAAATCAGGGTCATTTTCAACTAAAGATTCTTTCTTAGCAAGACCCGTATTTACTGCTATGGTGGTTACTTTAGCTGCTTTGCCTGCTAAGATATCTGAAGTCATGTCTCCAATAAATACCACGTTATCATTCTTTAAATGCCATTTGTCAATAATCTTCAAGATTCCTTCGGGATTGGGTTTATTCTCAGTAACATCATTAAATCCAATAATAATATTAAAATATTTATCCAAATTAAATTTCTTTAAAATATCTTCGGCATAAGTGCTTTTATTATTTGTCAAGATCGCTAATTTTGCTTTTTTTGATAATTTAGAGAGAATATCTGCCACTCCATCAAAAGCGGTGGCATCTTCCTTATATTCATTGAACTGGTTAAATAAAAAAACAGCGATGCGCATTTTTTTAAAATAAGATAATCCCTCAAGAAATGTTGCATCCTGTAACAAATTGTAAGAATTTAATATGATTTTCGGTAAGGGATAATTTTGAATATCTTCTAAGAGATGGGCAATTTCTTGTAACACATTCTCAATATTAACCTTAATATTATATTTTTCGATACCATCTTCTACAGCTTTTTTAATAGAAGGACCAACATCATAAATGACCCCGTCCAAATCAAAAATAATGCCTTTAATTTTACTTAGATCAATTGTTTCCATGTTACATTTTTTAAATGTATAAATTAATTTTAATTCTCCGAATTGATAAAAACAATTTATAATACAGAAAAATAATCTTTTAATGTAATATTTTATCTCATAATTTTAATTAAAATTAATAAGTTAGAATTGGTATAATCCTATTGAGAATAACATGAATGAAAATCAAGATAATCGAGAAAATAACAAGGAAAATGATTTACAAATTTATCTTGATGAGATTGAGCATCTTAAGGTAGATTTTTCGGATTTAGAAGATTTGGACATGGAAGAAATTCAAGAAATGCAAGCTGCCATTGCAGAAGTGCAAGAATCAGAAAATGTCAGTGAAACAGGTAATAATGAAAAAATAATTGATCAAGAAATCGTACCGGCTGATTTTAAGAATGAATTAATGCAAAAGGAAACAATGTATGAAGATTTCTCCGATCTTGATGATATCGATCTCGATGAACTGATGGACATGAAAGAGGCAATTGATAGCGTTCAACAAGAAAATATCCACGAAAATAAGAGTGAAGGCAATGCAGTCCAACCCATACCAGATGACTTGGAAGCTAGAATCAAGCAGGAATTATCGTTAAAGCTTGAAGAGAAAAAAGAAGAGGTCATTACACCCGAAAAATTCCTTGAATATATAAAAACAAAAAAAGACAAGATCTGGTATCAGGCATTATGGTATCTCGTATTTGAGGTAGAAGATCACACGGCTTCAAAAGTGCTTTTATATGACGTTCTAAAAGAAGTTACAAGTAAAAGTGCAATTGATCCCATTCCTGAACATCAGTTCTATTTCGGCCTCGGCTACCTGTTAAGATTGACGATGAATGACAAGCAAATCATACGTTACATGAGAGGTGGAACGTTTAAAATAAATATTAACGTTGAGAGCTTAAAGAAATTAATGGAAGAGGCCGGAGAACCCATAAGTAATAGACCCGTCATACCAAAAGAAGAAAAAAAACAGATGTTTGCTGATTTCTTGAAAGATGATTTTACAGACATTTAGAATTACACGAGTTCATTCTAAACATGAAACATAAACCCTCCCTTCTAATTATTGGAAACTCAAATGTAGGAAAAAGTTCAATTACTCGTTTACTTCTCCCCAATCCCAAGCACTACAAGGGTAAATCCGGAAAAACACCAGGAAGCACTCTTTTAGTGAAATCAACTGATCTTCCAGGTTTAAGTTATAAAATTATAGATCTACCAGGGTTTGGATACATGAAGTCATCAAGCCGTAGAAGGGAAGAGCATATCAAGAAGCAAATAGTATTACATGTTGAAAAGTATCACAAAGAGTTCTTTTTAGGATTAGTCGTGATCAATATTTTAAGAGCTGAGGATGAAATTGATAAATATTTCATACAAAATAAAGAGACGATTCCTCTAAGTTTTGAGCTAATTAATTTTTTAAGAGAATTTAAAATTCCAGTATTGATAATTTTTAATAAAATAGATAAGCTTTCACAATTTGATAAAAAAAAAGCAATTGAGATGTTTATTGATTCGGCAAAAAAATTTGGACTTAATATAAAACCTTTTAATGGAAAAATTTCCGAATCAGAAATACAATACTTAGAATTTTCTGCTTTAAAAAAGATAAATATTAAAGATTTGAAAAGAGCCATCCATCAGAATTTAGAAATGAAAAAAAACGTATAAAAATAAATACTAAACAGAACAAAGAAGGTTCAGGATGGTATCTCTAAAAATAACTGAATAATTATTTAAGGATTATATGAAATATTGATTATATGGATTAATATTGAGAAAGTCAAATGTAAAAGATATCCATTATCTTTGAAGATCCTCAAATAAGAACTAAATCCTCGTATTTCTTGATTAACCAGCTCTTTTAAAATTTAGTCAAAAAGAAAATATATAAATATTATCTATTTTTTCTTCTCTTATTCATTTTTTTCAAATGAATAATCCAAAATAATCTTACGAACGGGGTAAAAATAAAAATGGCAAGAGGGAAAACTTTAGGTATAGTAGCAATTTTAATTGCTTCTGTGGGAATTGATGCATTTTTTATTTATCAATTCGTTATAGGAAATTTTATGGGCTCAACCTATTCTGGTGGAGATAATTCTAATAATGGGGATACTTACTATTGTGCATCTGGTGCCGAAATTCAATCCGCAATTGATGCTATTGGTTCTGGTTCAGGAAATATTGTTATAACAAATAATATATCATTAAGTGCTCAAATAGACATTGATGGGGGAGGTACTTATAATATCCAAGGTTTAGGAATATATACCATCACACCCGATGCGGGTATCAGAGTATTTTTTATATCCAATGTAGGATCATGCATCATTAAAGATTTAATCATAGATACTAGTAATTATAATGCACAATTGACTACGGCGATTTATATAACAACAAATCCAGTAAAAATCAATGATGTTCAATTTTATGGAAATGGAATTTATGGTGTATGCCTTGATATACGTTCATCTTATGCTTCAGTAGATAATTGTTACTTCCAAAATGTATTTAGAGGCATAAATATTGGAGCAGGAGGCTATTATTGTCAGATTTCTAATAATCAATTTTTAAATATAGCAGGAATTGGTGTATGGTTATTTTCAGGTGGAAATGATATCGTAGAAGGAAATACATTTCAGCATATTGGTTATGGTATTTATGTTTATACTTCACAAAATACAATTTCAAGCAATAGTGTTAATTATTTTTCTTATTATGGAATACACATTAATGGAGGATCGTATAATACAATTACTGGAAATGTAATATCTACAGATGATAATGTAAACGCTGATCGAAATGTATATGGTATTTTTATAGAATCTTTATCTCATTACAATATTGTAACCGGTAATTTAATCCACTATATAATTAATGATTATACAGGGACTAATGGAATTGGAATGACAATTGATTCTGGATGTACTTACAATAATGTTATAGGGAACACTTTACAACAAAATGAAGATAATACCATTAATTATATTGGTGCTGATAATAATATTATTGCGAATAACATAGAATTTACTCCATAAAATGCTAATCTTTAATTTTTTTTCTATTAAATCTTATTTTTTCTTGATTTTTAT
The DNA here is from genome assembly GCA_964600195.1 of uncultured archaeon. Classification (GTDB taxonomy): domain Archaea; phylum Asgardarchaeota; class Lokiarchaeia; order Sigyniarchaeales; family SOKP01; genus FT1-020. The sequence continues at coordinate 4,501 of CAZRIR010000120.1, forward strand.
TATTCCTTTTACTGATTTTTAAATAAATGATATTTAATATTCAAAATGTAATTCAATTAGAACTTTAAGCTTTGAAACTAATATAATTTCAGATCCTTGTAGCATGAAATAAATCATTATAATATGTGATGGTACCGCAGATTGTTGTTTCAAATCAGATTATTGAATAAATTTTTCGATTTTTAAAGAATTTTAGTAAAAATAGATAAGTAAATTCAATTACAACTAAATACTATGCTATCACTAATCCATAACCAAGAAAAATTAATCCTATCAATAATAAAGGTTGTGCTAAGAAAGTTGTTGTTATAAGATCTAATATATTTAGTAAATATAGAATCCCCAATATTACAGTTGATTCTATTAAAATTATTCCTATAACGATAAATATCGCTCTTTTTTTAGATACGCCCGATCCTTTCCAAGCTACATTAACATATATGGTTAATGGAGGAAGCACTTGTATTATGATAGTTATATTTAGTAAAATTCTTCGAAATAATTCCCATGACGATAATGTTACAATGATAAAAAGTACTAATAATATAATTCCTAAAATTGTAAAAGCAAATTTTGATTTTGTATATATACTTGATTCTATTGAATAATTGAATGAAATAAATGCCATTATTAAAAAAATATAGGCAATTAGATAAAAAATAGTGCCGAATTCGTCTATAGCATAAAAATCATGATAAATTAAGAACAATCGCATTATACCAAAAAAAAGAAAAAATATAGGAATTCCGAACAAGTATGATCTATTGATATTAGGATTCATTTTTTTTATATAATAATTTGAAATAATAGCAATACCAATCGAACTTAATGAGACGATAATTTGTAGTACAATAATTAAACTTCTGAATGGTTCAATGAATATATCATAATCAGAAATATAGAGCATCAATTATCACTATAAATTTATTTAGTTTATAATTTTTGAGATATATTTATATGATTTTTTTATTATATATAGTAACGTTCCATGTAATGTCTATAAGATTAAAATTATCAAATTAAAATCTTAGCTTTTGAAAATTCTTATATATCCGTAATGTAATTATAGATGCGTGGAAGTATGGTAATATCAAAAATTAATGTAAAATGTCCAAAATGCTCAAAAGAAGGTAATTTTGAGGTTGATACCGATATAATTACTCAAAGCTCAAATGGAATTACATCTATTCTAATAAAGAATAATATAATATGCAATCATTCGATATTTGTCTATGTTGATACAAATGGAATTGTTAGAGAATGTTTTTTAGCAGATTTTACAGTTAAACTTCCAGAGATTGATGTAATTAATAAGATTGAATTAAATATGGTCCCAAGTAAAGAACAATCAGACATATATCTATTAACAATGAATTTTAATCCAATATTTTTTGCCCGCATCATCAGATCATGTTTCTTAAACCAAAAAACCTTAATTATTAATGATTTAGAGTTTTTGAATAAACATATTTATAATTTTTTTGAATACTTATTTCAAGATAATTTTTCTATTGATATTAAAATATCGAATAGGTCTGATTATAGAAAACAAAAAAAATTATACAATGAGTATTTTATAATCGATTCTAATAGAATAATTCAGGACATATCAAAAATATTTAAAAAAACATCTTTGAAAGTCGAAAACAAAATTGTTCAAAAATTCATTGAAGAACCTGATTCTATTTCTAGTTTAATCATTCTTAAAAACGAAATAGTAAAAGTTTTCGAAATATCACAGAAATTGATAATTTTATTAGATTCATGTCAAAATAATGAAAAAATTGGAAAAAAAATACTTTTTGAAAAATTGGTTGATTTCTATAAAATAAATTTTTCTTTCTCTTATTTAGATTTTATTTTATATATCTTAGATAAGTATTTTAAGGTAGATCTCTCGAAAATTTCTAATTTTTATTATCCTAGTTTTGGTGTTTAATTATTTATTCTACTAATCGTCTTGTAAAAATTAATGACTAATTTTGATTTAAATTAGGAATGTTGAATATATTAAAAAATATTCATAAACTTTGGCAGTAAAATTTAACTAAAACTAATTTTTTTTCTTTTAAATTTTAAATTTTTCTTGTTTACTAATTTTGAAATAAATGATATTTAACATTCCAAAATTTGATAATTAAAATCTAAATTCAATTAGAACATTAAGTTTTAAAACTAATATTATTTCAGATCTTTGTAGCATGAAATATATCATTTTAATATGTGATGGTGCCGCAGATTGGCCAATTGAAAGTCTTGGAAATAAAACCATATTTGAAGAGGCAGAAATTCCATCAATGGATTGGATTGCAAGTCATGGAAGAATGGGAACCTT
>CAZRIR010000121.1:0-1557 GCA_964600195.1 uncultured archaeon
GAGTTATAAATAGTAGTAGGAAAAAGGTGCTTATAGATGAGATAAAAAAAATAAATTTAAAAAGATATAAAAACAGTTTAAATTACTTACTTGACAAAAATAATATCCGAAATTTCTCAGGAGATCATTTAAAGAATGTTTTAATAAATTTTTATACGATTCAATTCTTAAAAAACAAATTTAGCAATATTGAATATACAATTAAAAATGGTATAATTACTGAACTAAATTTCTCAAGAATTTTAAAGAAAGTCATTAGTTGGCATGATAGAGAAGAACTTCAAGATCTTACTACAATAAAGAGAATACACAATTTAAAAGGTTTAAAAGTTATAAAATTATTTTCATTAAAATGGGCTATCCAAAATGAATTTTCTTTTAATTGTTTTATTGCTTTAATAAAATCAATAGAAAAAATGGATAATAGTATTTCAAAAAATACATTTCAGAATTATTTATATAAATATGGTAATTTCGAATTCTACCCTTCAAATATAAATTGCAATCATCCCTACAACAAAATTAATGAAAATATCAATACTAAATTAGCCACTTCATTAATAAATTTTTTAACAATATCTTATTTTAAGAATAAATTTCCACATTTAACATATAGAGTAAAAAATGGAGAAATCACTGATTTAACCATTAATCAAACGCCGATGATAACAATTTCAGGTGAAATAAAGCATTTAAAGTCTTTACGATCTCTAACATTAAAATATTGTAAAATATATACAATTCCAGAAGAAATTAGTTCATTAAAGTGCTTAGAAGTGTTAGATTTAGAAGGAAATAACCTTAAAACCATACCTACATCGTTGAAACCTTTAAAATTATTAAAATTTCTTAATTTGAGTAAAAACCAAATTAATCAAATACCATTCTTTTTAAATTCAATCCATACACTTAAATATTTATCTTTAGAAGAGAATCGTTTAAATAAATTTCCATTCAATAACAAAAATAAAGTTTTATTGAAATATCTAAATTTAAGCAAAAATCAGATAAAAAAACTTCCTGATTCAATGGAAATTTTTCAATCCCTACGATATTTGGATATATCATATAATCAAATTGTGAGTTTCTTTAATTTTATTCCTGAACAAAACTCATTAATTTATCTTGATTTAAGTAATAACAAATTGCAATATATACACGAGTCAATAGGATTATTAATTAGACTTAGATCATTAAATTTAGAAGAAAATTTAATCCAATCGATACCAGAATCAATAAAAAATCTTAAATGTCTTGAGAAACTTAAGTTTGGCAAAAATAAGATTAAATTTCTTCCACATTCAATCAAGACACTCTTAATGCTTAAATTATTAGATCTAGAAAATAATAATTTGGATGGAATACCAAATCAATTATATTCAATTTCAAGTCTTAAATATTTAAATTTGTCTAAGAATTATATAAAAAAAATTCCTAATCGTATATGCAAATTAAAATCTCTTGAAGCTTTAGATTTATTCGGAAACAAAATATATACATTTCCAAAATCAATTAAATCACTATTATCCTTAGAGTATTTAAATTTACAGGATAATA
>CAZRIR010000121.1:1657-6825 GCA_964600195.1 uncultured archaeon
TTTGGGAGATGAAAATGATAAAAACAGAATTAAGAGAATTTGAAAGTATTGGTGATCTCTATGGCAAGAAACTCAAGGACAAAGGGATCCAATATGTAGATGATTTTTTCAAGCAAACACCCGGTCAAATTATTGAAATAACAGGAGCCGATAAGGAAAAAGTTGAACAGTGGTTCAATGTTTTGGATTTATACCGCATCCCTAAAGTTTCTGTTAGGGACGCAGAATTGTTGTTCAATGTCAATATTAACTCGGTCGAGGAATTATCACATCGTCAAGCATCAAGAATTTATTATAAATTGAAGACCCTTGAGGAACAGACATATTTCATAATTTTAACATTGCCCACTTTCTCAACTATTGACGAGTGGATTTATTTCTCAAAACTGATGACGATGAATATTAAATATGGATTAAACATACCGTTAATTAGTTTATCATTTTCCTCGGTTATGAATCTAGAGAGAGCTCTTGAATTAAAAAAATATCGGATCTTCACCATTGAGGATTTCATTAATAAGAAGCAGTTCGTTAAAAATATACGTAAACGTTTGAAGTTAAAAAAAGATGAATATAAAGAACTTCTGAATATTATCGAAATGTTGAAAATTGACGGAATTTCTGTTAAGATTGTTAAAAAAATTTTTGAATTAGGTATAAAAAATCTCGAGGAATTGAACAAAGTAAATATCGATTCAATTTTAAAAGAAACTATAGATACCAAGTCCATTGAAGAAATAAAAAAAAACTTAAAAAGAGAGGTGTAATTTAATTGGCATTAGAAATATTATATGTGTTATATGCTGGTATTGGAATATTATTCTTTTCTTTTGGATTTATGTTAGTTTACAATAATTTAAAAAAAATAAATTTAATTGAAGGAGAAAAATTTATCGCTGAAGATTGGATCTCTTGTTCTCTTTTTGGATTTATGTTTTCTGCCTCATTATTATTTATTATCAATTTAACATTTGATGTCTTGCTTGAGTCTCAAAATCCTGCCTCAATTGCAGGATATATACTAATTGTTTTAATTGTAATTCTCATGATCTATCCATTATGGGAGATGACATATCTGGGGCGTCCTACAAGTGATTCCGTTCACTCGTTTCATAAATTCTTGGAAACAAAAATTCTCGATCGTTTTTCAGGGATAAGGGTTTATATCATTACGATATTACTTTATTTGGTGATTTACATCTTACCTATTTTCATTATCACTGTAATTACTGCTAAAATGATCGGAAGTATTGTATTTTTTTGGTTTTTAATATTTCCCTTGTTCTTTTTAAATTATTTCGCAGCAGCTGGTCAGATGTCAACCATCATAGGAACCACATATAGAAATTCACATTTTCTTTTAAAAAAACAAGAGAATGTTCTATTGGAGAAAAATAAAAATATAATGGGTAAGATCATACCTCTGATTTTAATAATCATCGCATGGGTTCCTTTCATATTATCTGTATATACCTTCGGAGGGGCTATTTCAGGAATATTTGATCCTAACCTAAAAGAAACACAGGGGATTTCAGCCTTGCTTTCAATATTTACCACGGTCGTATTTGGAATTAAAGGATTTTTTTCAAAATTCTGGAATAAAAAATCAAAAACAAAGTCCATTGATTTTATATTTTCTGGATATATTTTTATTGGAATTGGAGTTAACATGTTGATAAATTTTTCTGCTATTAATCCGATTGTTGTATCCCAAGTTTTATCTTTCGAAATTTTAGGATTCTCTTTGAATAATTTTGGTGTTGGTCTAATATTCTCGGATCCTGTCTCACTTAATTTATTGAGATTAATTCAAAGTGGTATCATCCTTTTTTATGGAGGTTATCTATTTTTAAACAAAGTGTCGGAATTTCGAGCCGACACCAAGCTCTCATCCGTGAATAACGCATATAAAATACTTGATGTATCAAAATTAGTAAAAATTGACAAGGGTAAAATAATAATTAGGAAAAAAAAAGAAGGAAAAAAACCGGATCTTCCAACTTTATTCAAATCAGTAATATTACCTCCATTATTTGATAAAAATGGGTTAGATATTAATGAACCAGTTCGAAAAAAAGCAGCACAATATCTTTTATTAATATGTACTGAAAATCGTGATGATGTGGAACTTGTTCAATCAATAATTGATAACGTTGCTAAGAATACGATTGAATTACCTGAGGAAAAGCAAATATTATATATTAGTAAAGATGCAATTGATCTCTTAGGAAATATAGGTAAATTATCAGAATACGCCCCAGATATTACCACACGATTAATTGATGCAATTCCTAAAGTAAATATGGAAGTTAAACAATATAGTTTAGATGCTTTGGGAGATGTAGGAGAATCAAAAGAAAATATAAAGCAAGTTTTAGAACATCTAAAACCCTTATTAATAGAACGAGATTATGCCCTAAGAAGAGCGGCATATTTGGTGATTGTTGAAATGATTCTTGAGGGTAGTAAAGATTATCCAGAATATATTAAAATGGCTTTAAATCCTTTATATGAAATTCTTGAATCTCACACCGAAGATGAAGCAATTATTGAAACAGCTCTCGAAACATTATTGTCTAGTTGTGGAAAAGCTGCTGATGATATTGAAATTAAAAGGATTCTTCCCTTTTTAAATTATAATGCTCAAGGTCGAGATGAAGCCATTGTAGGGGCTATAATAAGGAATGCCATTAGTATAATAGCTTATATGGTGTATTATAACCTTGAATCTTTCCCGGTAAATGAGATCAAAAAATACCTAGATGATGATAGGAGCTATGTTCGCTATGTTGCTGTAGATGCTATTGGAAATTATCTAATTGAAAAAATAGACAATGAACTCCTTAAAATATTGATGGAAATGTCCCTTAATGATAAAGATTCTGATGTTACTGAAATGTGTGCTGAATCCATAGCGGAGGTATTAATCATGAATAAAGAACTTAAAGTCTCCATTAAGGGTCAAGACATTTCCATTTTAGAATTTTATTTGAATGCTTTAGATTCCAGTAACAGAATGGAAGCTGAAAATGCAACCGAAGCTTTAAAATCCATTGCACATCTATATCAAGAAGAAAATATATGGCCAATCCTTAGTAAAAAAATTCAAGGAGATAATTTAGAACTCGTTCGTGATTGTTTATATATTGCGGGCTCAATTGATAAATTCATTCATGACAAGATCGATGTGAATGTAATTCTTGAAAGGATAAAACATCCTAATGCTACTGTTCGAGCGGAAGCTGTTTACGCATTAGGACTTATGTCGGATAACCATCCCGAAATTAATCCTAAGGAATTATATAGTTTATTAGATGATGATGATCCTACTGTTCGACAACAAGCTATTTTTGCCTTGGGAAATTTAGGAGAAGAAAAACCCAATGAAATAGTCCCTATTTTAATAGAACGATTCCTTAAAATGTTATTACTACCAAATGTCGAAGAAAATATTGCTGAAGAAGAACTCATTGCGGAATCTTTAGGCACAATAGGAAAAATCCATCCAATGAATGAAATAATAATTACTTTACAGAGAGCATTAATGGGTGATATGAATGAGTTCGCGAAAGACGTCGTTGCTAGAGCCTTGTATTCTATCGGTATGGGATTAATTAAAACAGGAAAGGCTACAAAAATAATTGAAGATGCTGATTTAAAAAATATTGATTATTCAATAAAAAAAATAATATCGGGAGCTAAAAAAGAGTATACCGTCGGTAATTTAATTATCATCTTGATTGAAGCACTTCAACAAAAAGGGATTCCTGAAATTGTAATGAATGAAATTAGCGATAGCATGCAGGATTTATTACCTGTATTTACATTCAAGAAGAATGAAAAAAAACCTAATGAAGTATTAATTGCAATTAAATCGCTACTTTATCAAGCATATTATTCCAATTATAGCAGTGAAATCTTAGAAACTATTGATCGATGTGATTCATTAATTAATTTTAGAGCCTCATTTGATGCCCCGGAAGAATATAAAGATTTACGCGAACGATTGTCATTCTTATCAACTCAATTTACAAATGATGGAAAACAATTTCACGATCAAGGAGAAATATTCTTGATGTTAGCAAAAAACGATCCTGAATATTTGGATTATGCATTAAAATCATTTGAAATTGCAACTGAATTAGCCGCAAATGAATATTATACACCTAATTGCCTCTATCAAATGGCTATCATTTACAAGTTGAAAAATGACATTCCAAAAGCAAAAGAGATGTTTGAAGCAGCATTGGAAATATTTGCTTCATTAGATGAGGTTGAGATGATGAAAACTTGTAAAGAAAATTTAGCTCAACTGAACTAATTTTTTTTACCTCTATCAACCATAGAGTGAAATCTAATTAAGTGAATAAATCAATTTATTATTATTAAAAAAAAGACAAAAAAGAATATCTTAAAATGATCAAAAATGGTGATTTAGTAATAAAAAGGATAATTATGATCGAAAATCGTACTCATTAAAAAAAATATCATTCTTTTTCACAAAATTTTTTACTTTTTTTAGGTTATTTTGATCTTTTTTTTACGACAAAAAAAATCATTTGCCGACATTTTCGTTACCTTACATTTTTATTTATTCCGAAATTCGGATTAGAAATTGATTAATTGTTCAAAATTCAATATAAAAAATAATAGAAGATACGAAAAGAATAAAAAAAAGAGACCCCATGTTATCAAATCCGTTTTTATTACTTAAATGAACGAAAAGAGTCATTTCTTAAATAAATCGACCGATAAAGTAGATTGGGAGCAGGAATTTTTCCCAATATATTTATATATGCAATAATTTTAAGTTATACTTAGAAAAAAAAAATAAAAAAAGTGAAAAAAAAAATGATGGAACAAAAAATTGATATGGAAAAATTAACCCAAATTACCGATCAACAGAGAAAACAAATTTATTCAGCAGCATCTCGAGTTGGAAAAGATACTATTGAGGAAGTATGTCCAGCACTTTTGAGAATTATTCTTAATTCTGAGAAAGGAGCATTAAAAAATGAATTAGGTAGAGTTATATTCCACTTGCAAAAAACCGAAACTATTAATAGTAGAATTGGTCTTGAAAAACTATTGGACGCATCATTAATGGTAAAACCAGAAGAAACTTTTAAAATTCTTGAAAGCAGTGATAAAGATGCTCAAGAACTTGC
>CAZRIR010000122.1:0-6809 GCA_964600195.1 uncultured archaeon
TTTTATTGATAATTTATTTTGATATGATATTGTAGATTAAAAATTATTTAAATTTTTATTATGTGAAAAAATAAAATCTGATTTCATTATGAATTAATAAAAAATCATTCTTTTTTCATCAAATATTTTCATTTCTACATTATTTATCAGTAGTCCAACATCTTCCTTCCTAAAAACACCTGGGCCTGCTAATAAGGTATTAGCTGCACCACACGCAAGAGCATTTTTAAAACAATCAAAAATACTTCCATTAAAATAGTATTTAACTATAAATCCAGATAAAAATGAATCTCCAGAACCCACTGTATCAATAACATTATCAAGTGAAACATGACCATATAAAATCTCATTTTTAGTAATGCATAAAGCTCCTTTATCTCCTAAAGTAATTAAAATTATTTCTAAATCGTCATTTAGTAGTATTCTTGCATTATTTATAATTTTCAATATATCTTCCTCAAAATTTAGACAATTAATATCTGATATTCTCAAGCCATTTACGATTTGACAAAATTCATTTAAATTCGGTTTAATTATTTTTGGATCCGCTTTAATTCCTTGAATAAGAGCCTTTTCACTTGAATCTAAAACTGTTATTGCACCTTTTTTTTTACATTCATTAATTAATTTAAAATAAATATCTTCTGGTGAACCAGGAGGAGTAGATCCTGAAAATATAACAAAATCCCCAGATTCAACATTCATTAAAGTTATACCACGTAATTTTTCAACTTCACTTTTATCAATACTAAAACCGATACTCCTAATATGAGTAGTAGTTTTATTAATGGGATCATTTATTGTTTTATTAGAACGAGTAATTCCCTTGACAGGTATTAATTTAAAAGGTATATCTCGAGATTGAAGAAAATCCGAATATAATTGGATTTCATTTTGTCCAATCAAAGCAATTACTTTAATTATATCTGATTTATCTATTAATTCTCGAATACCTAAAGAAAAAGATATTGCTTTACCAACAGGATAAATTATTTTTCCCTTTACTTTAAATGTTCCTCCAACATGGAATTTATTTATCTCATAAATTTCGTCAATAGTAGGATTTAAGAGAATAGCTATAATTTTCATGAAGAAATATTGATTTTAACTCATTTAATGTCATAAAGTTAATATAGTTTCTTATCAAAATTTTAAATGAGATATTATTAATAGTTTTATACAAAAAATAGAAAAATAAAAAGAATTATATTGATATTATTTATAAAAATTCTGTATCCAAGCTAGCTGCAGTTTTTGTAAGTTCCTGTGCTGCTTTTACGGCCCTCATTACTTTTGCCATGTCACCTTTAAGTTTTGCCTTGCCCATTAATAACGCTTTAGTGCCATCTAACTCATTTCTTAAAATTGGAAGCCAATTATCATATTTTGCAGAATAAATAAATTCTACAGCCAATTTACCTTCAGGAGCCTTTTCTCCTGGTTTTACAAACACGAAATCATCTTCCGTTACTATTTTAGCATCAGTACATTCACCATGATAAAGTCCAATAAATTGATAAATCGTATGATCAAGAGGTCCGCTAGGTTCAATTACAAAGGCAAAATCTCCTTCCCATCCATTAGGAGGAAATCCTTTAGGTCCAGCGGCTTCCATATATGCCGGATTATTATTTAACGCTTCACGATATGCATCAAGCCATTCTTGCGTGCCAACTTTAACCATTTTGTCAAACACTTTTTATATTAATTTTGAAAATAAGTTATATTGTTATTTACTTTTCTTTTAAGATAAAGATATATATAAATTTTGAACTTATCTATAACTTAATTAGCAAAATTTTATAAAAACAAGGAAGGAGATTTAAAATGGTTTATTCAAATGGTCAGTTATTAAAAATAAATTTGACCTCAAAAGAAATTACCACGGAACCATTAAATGAAACCTATATTCACGAATTTTTAGGGGGTTCTGGGTATGCATGCCGTTATTTATTTAATCTTTTAGACAAAGATACAGATCCCCTCTCAGCGGATAACATTTTAATGTTCATGACGGGGATTTTTTGCGGCTCTTCATTAGCTACCAGTGGTAGGTTTGTGGCATGTTCAAAATCTCCCTATACAGGAATTTGGAGTGAAGCAAATTGTGGGGGATATTTCGGTCCAGAACTAAGAAAAGCAGGATATGAGGGTATTGTTATAAGAGGAGCAGCAGAAAAACCAGTATATCTGAATATTACCGAAGAAAAAGTGGAGATATTGGATGCTCAGGAATTATGGGGTAAGGGAACACTTGAAACATCGGAGATTCTTAAAGACAAGATAGAAAATTTAGCAAGAATTGCATGTATAGGCCCTGCTGGAGAAAATTTGGTAAAATATGCATCTATTGCTTCGGAGGAGAAAACTTTAGGGAGAACAGGGATAGGAACCGTTATGGGATCCAAGAAACTAAAAGCAATCGTGGTTAAAGGTGTAAAGAAAACCTATGATGCCGCAGCACCAGAAAAATTTAAAGAGATTACCAAAAAAGTTCTTGATTTTCTAAAAGAAGCTTTTTTAACAATGATGTTCGGAAGTTTAGGAACAGCCGCGGCTGTAGACATGTATAATTTTATGGGGGAATTGCCAATTAAATATTGGACTCAAGCATCATGGCAGGAGTCCTATAGTATTTCAGGTGCCACGGCCTCAGAAAAGATTTTCACAAAAAGCTATCCATGTTATGCTTGTCCTATTGGCTGTGCTAAAAAAGCAGAAATTAAGGAAGGAGAATTTAAGACTAATGGAGAAGTAGAGGCTCCAGAATATGAAACCATCGCAGGATTTGGATCCATGATATTAAATGATAATCTGGAATCAATTGTTAAAGCGAATACATTATGTAATGACTATGGAATTGATACCATCAGTGGAAGTGGAGTAATAGCACTTATATATTATTTATATAATGAAGGTCTCATTAAATCAGAAGATATTGATGGACTTCAACCCGAATGGGGTGCAATAGAACCAATGTTCGAGATGATCAAGAAAATATCCAAAAGAGAAGGAATAGGTGACTTATTAGCAGAGGGATCCGATACTATTGGGAAGAAATTTAATATTTCACCCGAAAAAATTGCAACCGTTTATGGCATGGAAGTTCCTTATCACGATCTAAGAGCATGTTATGGTATGGCAGTAGCGTATGGATTAGGGACTCCAAGAGGACCTTGTCATAATTCTTGTGACATGTATAACATTTTGCAAGGGCTCCCCGTAGAAGAGCTAGGAATAAAATTAATAGATAAATATGATGAGACCGAGGAGATGGCAAGAAGTAGTGCTCTTGCCCAAAATTTTCGAGCTTTATCAAATTCATTAATATTATGTGTATTTGCTAATCCTCCATTGCCCATGATCGCCGATTTGGTAACAGCGGCGCTTGGCATTGATTGTGACATGGAAAAATTAAAAATTATTGCCGAAAGAAATTACATGATAAAAAGATTATTTAATCTTAAAATGGGTTTAACTCCAGATGATGATCGCCTGCCCCAAATATTACTTGAACCAAAAGATGAAGGTGAAGCTGAGGGAAAATCTCCTAATTTTGATAAATTAAAGAAAGATTATTATGATTTTAGAGGTTTTGACCCAAAAACGGGATATCCTACTATCCTAAATCTCAAAAAGTTAGGATTAGAAAAATTAGTTTCTCAATAGTTAATTTATAATATCTTTTTTTATTTCACATGCTTTTGAATAAATTTATTTCATATAAAAGTAAAATAAGTGCAAATACTTGTGGTTTAAACGCAAAATAAAAAGAAAAGAAAGAAGTTGATATTAGAAATCTATATCCTTCCCCTCGTAGGCATACAATAAAAGCTTTTTATAATGTTCAGAATCAGGTGATCGTGGAGACATTACACAAGAAGGACTCTGATAACAAAGGGTAACAATCATGTCAGATTTGTTTTCCAAATCTTCCTTAGAAATACCTAAATCTTTAAGATTGGGTGGAAAACCACATTCTTTTTCAAGTTCTTTTATTTTTCCAATAATGATGTTAGCTGCAGTCCGATTATCATCAGACCATTCTGCCCAACCTAATTGTTTGGATAATTTTCCTAATATAAGCTTACCCATATCCTCTTCATCGGGATTATTGATTAAATACATTAAAATATACTTTAAGAAAACACCCACACTTAACCCATGAGCGGTATGAAATATTGCACCTAAGCTATGACCTAAAGCATGTCCTATGTGAACTTGTGAATTTCCAAAACTCATACCTGCCATATTTGCTGCTTGATGCAAATAATCTCGTGCTTCCATATTACTACTATCCTTAACCACTTTTGGAAGCCATTCAAAAATTAATTCAATGGCTTTCAATGACATTGCAGTAGAATATTCATTTTTCCAGTCAGATGTGATTCCTTCAAAAGAATGTGCTAAAGCATCAAAAGCAGTCGCCACCGTTAATTTTTCTGGCAATCCTTTTGTAAAAATTGGATCCAAAATAGCATATTGAGGAATACACGATTTATGTGTTTGTTCGAGCTTAACCCAAACATCGTTCTGTAATCTTGAGATGATCATGGCCCATGTTGCTTCTGCACCCGTTCCCGATGTCGTGGGGATTGCAACCATGGATGTTTTCTTTCCTAATGTAAATAATTCTTCATTGAAAGGATGAAGATCATCAATACCAAAATCTGGAAAGTCATTCATTGCCCAAATAGCTTTTGCTGTATCCATTACGGATCCACCCCCTAATCCGATGATGATATCAGGAGAATAAGAAATACATGCATCCTTTCCTTTCATGATATCTTCTTCGTGTGGATCAGGCCGAACATCAGTAAAAATTTCATATTTTTTACCATATTCATCAAGAACATCGGTAAGAATTTTCACCAATCCCAATTCTTTAAGATTTTTATCAGTTACGATAAAACACTTATCACCTTTAATATGTTCAAAATAATTAAGGGATTCCTCCCCAAAAATTACCTTAGGACTAAAAAAAAACCACATTTTATATCATATCCATTTATGTTAAATATTGTAATTAAATTACAGGATATTATACTTTGTTCAAGATTCTTATTAAAAATAACTCAAATAAAGATTAAATCTTTAATGATATTATAGAAGAAGAAAAAAAAATATTAGGTAGATATATTAGCGGCATCAACATGAATACCCTTTCCGCAGTGAATGCAAAAGACCTGGCCTTTGCTGTTCAATTGAGCCATCATACTTTCAGAAAATTTCGATCCACATTCGCTACAAAAACTGATATTTTGAGGTTCAGGATAAATGATAGTCTTAGGTATTTCTCCATTAATAACAGGAGATTCATCAATTTTTTCAGCTTGCTCTTTTTTTATAGGTTTCTGTTTACCAGTAATGCCATAATAAAGTGCTTCAAATAATTTATAGATCCCTTTTGCTATTGCTTTGAAAAGATAATACAGACCCTTGAAAAGATAGTAAATTAAGTACGCTATACCTTTGAGTAAGTAATAAACACCTATTAAAATGAGAACAATTATAGCTACTGCTCCAGCAATAATTAAAATTTGCTCAAAAAGAGGTATTCCTGAAAACCATTTCATGAGTGCTTGCCAATATGGATCGATTTGTAGTTCAGCCATCTTATCATCACTTTTCTATTATTTTCATGTATTAATTCTTATAATTAATGAATATTAAAATCCAGATATAAAAAATTCGGAGTCCAATTTTTAGATACTTACCTGTTCATCGGATCTCTTTTAAACAGACTAAACCGAACCGGTATTCATAATTTGTGGGAGGCCATTCTAAACCGATATTTAATTTACTTGCAGTCTCATGGGTATTTATTCCTGCACCCGTCATGTGATATCTCATTTTTTCAGGATACCTACAAGGAATATTTTTCACATACGTGCAATTTTTACCTTCATTTAAACAGATTTTACACGTTTCGGGCCATATAATTATACATTCATCATAATCTCCGTCATATTCTTCGATAAATTTATTAATCTCTAAATTAGTTTTTAAATTAATAAGGTTTTCATGAATTAGTAAGAATCGAATCTTTTCTTCCGAATATTGGGGATTTTCTTCTCTTTTCTTTTTAATATATGACTTTATATCGAATTTATAGTATATGATGTAAAAAATCTTAAAATTTGATAATTTTACTTTTAAAAATGGAGCTGCTGGTGGACAAGACCAGTTATTACCATAATAAGGGCATTTAAATTTTGGATTAATACAATATGAATATACTTCTTGATCAAAAACAATATCATCATAAGATATTTTCAGATAAGGCATTGAGTAATATAATGAAAGAAAGATAATAAGTTATGATATCTATTAAACTGAATAGAACAAATATTTTATATCTATTCTAATTTAATTTTACATCTATATTTTTTAGACTTATAAAAAAAAAAGGAAATTTTAAAGTTAAATTAAACAGCTTGAAATGCACTTAACCAAGCTCCTAGTTTGGGAAAAAGATCCACAGGAATACGATGTCCAGTAGGCATGTCCATGTGAGCTCCTTCTATCCAATAAAGCTCATCGTGTTCGTTACGAGTTTTTCCTTCATATACGTCTCTCTGAACTTTTGCTCCATCTACTAAATCTCCTCCATGTTCTTCCATTGTGGCAAGGAAAATAATTGCAGGAATCTTAATATTATCAGTGTGATCACTGTAATAAAAATATCCATCATTCAATTGTGGACTTGGGGGTTCAACTAAATCTTCATTACCTACTCCATTTTTAAAATACTCTCTTACGCAATCACATGCGATAAAATCAAGATAGTGAGCTAAAGTTCGAGAATA
>CAZRIR010000123.1:0-6804 GCA_964600195.1 uncultured archaeon
TCCTTCAATATAATTAATCATAAATAATATACTATAATTATCTTGAATTCATTTATTATGAAAAGTTTTCAATTCCATCATGAATAAAGGGTTTAAAATCAAATGAAGAGCATTTATCTCAAATTTGTAGCAGAAGCAATAAAAAAAAATGTAGAAAACTTTGATTATCACGAAATTGAAGATTTAATCGAAATACCACCCCCAGAAATTAACTATAATTATGCATTTCCTTGCTTTCAATTAGTAAGATCTCAGAGGAAGGCACCATCACTCATAGCTGAAGAATTAGAAAAAAAAATTAAGAATGCAAAAATTTTTCATGAAGTAAAGGCTATTGGTCCCTACTTGAATTTTCGGATAAATCCATCTGAAATTATAATGAACATATTCAAAAATCAACACGATTATGGAAAATTAATGATAAATAGCAATTTAAATGATTTAAAATCAAATAAAATTGTAATCGAATATCCTTCCCCCAATACGAATAAACCTCTTCATTTAGGACACGTGAGAAACATGTTATTGGGAAGCACGCTTTCAAATTTATTAAAATATATTGGACATGAAGTTTATCAGGTGAATCTAAACAATGACAGGGGAATTCATATTTGTAAAAGCATGTTGGCATATAAAAAATGGGGAAATAACCAAGATCCGGACATCAAGTCAGACCATTTTGTTGGTCAATTTTATGTCAATTTTAATCGTGAATTTGAAAAAGATCCCTCGTTATTAGAAGAAGCTACTACAGTATTAAAATTATGGGAAGAAAAAGATCCAGAAACATTGAAATTATGGAGAAAAATGAATAATTGGGCTTTAAAAGGTTTCAATGAGACTTATAAGAAATTTGATATCTCTTTCGATAAGGAATATTATGAATCAGAATTTTATTGGAAAGGGAAAGAAAAAATCCTTGAAGGTTTAAAAAAGGGTATTTTTGAAAAGCGAGACGATTGTGCCATCATTGCTCGATTAAGTGAACATAAGGGATTACAAGATAAGGTTTTACTTCGCAGTGACGGTACTTCAATATATATCACTCAAGATATTTTTCTTGCTTATTTAAAGAAACAAGATTTTAATTATGACCGTTCGATATATGTCGTTGGAAATGAACAAGATTTTTATTTCAAGCAATTATTTGCAATTTTAGATATGCTTGGATTTAAAGAGGATAAATATCACTTCTCTTATGGGATGATTTCTCTACCCGAGGGAAAAATGAAGAGTAGAGAAGGAACAGTCGTTGATGCTGATGACATTCTTGAAGAAATGCATCAATTAGCATACGAAGAAGTAGATAAACGTTATCCTGATCTTTCTGAAGTAGAAAAGAATTATCGGGCAGAAGTGATTGGAAAATCAGCATTGAGATTTTTTATCTTAAAGTTCAGTCCTAAATCTGATTTTGTTTTCAATCCTAATGAATCCATCTCTTTTGAAGGAGAGACTGGTCCTTACATTCAATATTGCTATGCAAGAATAGAATCAATTATTTCCAAATCTGATCAAGAAATTAATTTGGATATCGATTTTAAGTTATTGACACACGAGAAAGAATTGGATCTCTTGAAAAATTTGCATTCCTTTCCAGAAGTGGTCGATCAAGCAATAAATAACTATACCATTCATCTAATTCCTCAATATCTATTAAGTTTGTGCCAATCATTTAATTCTTTCTACGATTGTTGTAAAGTCATTTCAGAGGAAAAAGATCTTGAAAGGACAAGATTATTGCTGATCAAATGTGTTCAAATAGTTATAAAAATTGGATTAAATCTATTAGGAATAGAAACTTTAGATAAAATGTGAAAAAGATGACTTTTTTTGATTTTGGAGAAATAATTGATAATAATACCATATTTGTAATATTTGGTATTCCCTGGGATTATTTGACATCAATAGAATTACCAAACTCAGCTATTGCACCAGAAGAAATTAGAAAATCGACAATAATTTTAGCGTTAACTACAGAGCTAGGAGACTACATCCCAGAATTAGATGCTGTTGATCTTGGAGATATTGATATAGTTGAGACAGATATTAACTTAAATATAAAATCCATTGAAGAATTTATAGCTAAAATGTATGAAATCAAGAATGATATAATACCTATTATGATTGGGGGAGATCATTTTTGTTCTTTCCCCGTGATAAAAGCAGTCGAAGAACAGTTCCAAAGCAAGCAAAATTTTGGCATCTTGATATTTGACTCACATCTTGATTTTTACGAAGAATGGGACAAAGGAATTTTTTCTCATGCTACCATAACTCATAGAGTATTTGATTTAGAAAATATTAATAAAAATAACTTGCTCATTGTAGGAACAAGAGATATTGACATTCCAGAATTAGAAAATGTACAAAATGCGGGATTAACTCACATCAATGCTTATTTACTGGGTGATATAGGTCTGGATAAATATATTGAAAAAATCATTCAATTCTTTCGAAAATCAAACATCACCTATCTCTATGTTTCTATTGATATTGATGCGTTAGATCCTTCCAT
The DNA here is from genome assembly GCA_964600195.1 of uncultured archaeon. GTDB lineage: Archaea > Asgardarchaeota > Lokiarchaeia > Sigyniarchaeales > SOKP01 > FT1-020. Next base: position 2,519 of record CAZRIR010000123.1, read on the forward strand.
TGCTCCCGGAACAGGATTTGCAATACCTGGCGGTTTTACCTATCGAGAAATGTGGATGATACTCCGAAAAATAGCTGAAAATTTTCAGGTTATTGGTTTTGATCTGGTAGAAGTTGCTCCCAACCTCGATCTTGATAACAATTTAACATTAAATGTAGCAGCAAAACTAATTGTTGAGTTCATGTCTTTCATTAATCGAAACATGAAGTGAAAAATTATGAATGATGATAAAAAATTGAAGGAACACTTAAAGAATGTAAACCAATTTAAGATATCCGATGAGTATGATATAGTGAAGCTCATTAACGATCTAAAGGACACGGGATTTAATGCCAAAAGGCTGGCAATTGCCTGTGAGATCTATAAAGAAATGGTTGAAGATAAGGAATGCATCAAGTTTTTCGGTTTAGCAGGTGCACTCGTTCCCGCAGGGATGCAGGGAATAATCCATGATTTTATTGAGAAGGATTTCATTGATGTTTTAGTAACCACTGGAGCCAATCTTACCCATGACTTAGCCGAAACTTTGGGATATCATCACTTGCAGGGAGATGTTAAAATTGATACACTCGATGATGCTCGACTACTTGACGAAGAAATGAATAGAATTTATGACGTCTTTTTACCAAATAATGTTTATGAAGGGATTGAGGATTTCATGAAGGAATTAAAAATTCCAGATGAGACCATGCCCGTGAGTGATTTTTTAAAATTTTTAGGCGAGCAATTACCTGATAATTCAAATTCCATACTGAAAATTTGTGCATCAAAAGATATTCCAATAATTTGTCCAGCATTTACGGATTCAGGTCTCGCGTTACAATTAGGTTTTAACCACCAAAAAGTAAACCTTAATCATTTTAAAGACATGCTCAAGATGGTTGATTTAGCATGGGATGCAAAGAAAGCAGGTGTTTGTGTAATTGGAGGGGGGGTTCCAAAAAACTTTATCATGCAATCTCTACAATTTTGTCCCAATTCAGCTTCATATGCCATACAAATAACCATGGATCGTCCCGAACCAGGAGGTTTAAGTGGTGCCACGCTACAGGAAGCGATTTCTTGGGGAAAAGTTAATCAAAATGCTAAATATTCCACTGTTATTTCTGATGCGACAATTGCACTCCCATTAATCCTTTGGTATTTAAAAAAATCTCTATAATTAGAAAAAATTAGTGCTTTCATGAAAAAAGAAGCAGAAATAGTAGTTAATGGAAAACCCTATTTAATTAATTCAAAGTTTTTAAAAAAATCGAGATATCAAGAATCCATTTCAAGCAGCATTTCTCAATGCCTAAATTGTGAAAAAAAGTGCAAGATTCAAATAGGGAGAGAAGGCCATTGTCAAACAAGAGTGAATTATAATGGAACTATCTTTAGCATAGTTCATGGTGCAATTGTAGCCAAATCTATTAATCCAATAGAAAAGAAACCGCTCTACCATTTCCATCCTGGAACCAAAGCATTAACTATTGGTACTTATGGTTGTAATTTTAATTGTTTTTGGTGCCAAAACCATGACATTTCCCATCCTGAACTCGAAATTATTGAATTAATGACTTTAAAAGATAACTTCTATTCACCCAAGATGATGGTTAACGATGCGATCAAAAATAATTGTCAAGGCACTTCAATTTCCTTTAATGAACCGACCCTTCTGTTTGAATATTCATTAGAAGTGTTCAAGTTAGCTCATAAAAAGGGAATGTACAATACTTTCGTATCTAATGGCTATATGACCGATAAAGTATTGAATGAGTTGATAGAAAGTGGCTTGGATGCGATAAATATTGATATTAAGGGAGATAAAAATATGGTTAAAGAATTTTGCGGGGCAAACGTGGAAAAAATTTGGAGAAATGCTAAATTAGCGAGAGATTTAGGAGTGCACGTGGAAATAACAACACTTTTGATTGATGAATTGAATTCTAAAGATGAGATCATCACTGAAATTTCTAATAGAATAATACAAGATTTAGGGGAATTAACACCTTTTCACATCACGCGCTTTTTTCCACAGTATAAATCTTCACATTACGAGATAAAAAATCCAACATCCTTGAAACTCCTGGAAAATGCCTATATTGTGGCAAAAAACTCGGGCTTAAAATTCGTTTATCTCGGCAATGTCAATAATACAGATTATAATAATACCTACTGCCCTAAATGTTCTAATATTGTTATAATAAGAAATAGAATTAATGTTAATCAAATCTCGCTTGATCCAAGTGGCAAATGCAGGCAGTGTGGATTTAAAATTTCCATTTTTTGAAGAACTCCGTTCAGAATGTTAAATTTTAAACTTAGAAAAAAGATTAATTCAATTCTTCATACCATTTATTAAAAAAAGACTTCCAGAAAACCAAATCAATGAAAATTCCTGGTTTATTCTTTCTAAAATGGTTCAAGATGGCCATATATTCTTCTTTATAATCAAATAGAAGTGATTTTAAATCATAATCACTCGAAGGACTGGGCACGGATTTCTTAAATGGATTGGAGAGCGTTAACCACCATTCTTTTTCAAATTTCGTTCCATACTTCTTCTCATAATAATTCATATTTCTGTAGACAAATAGATTTGGATAATTTGAAAAAAGAGAAGGGCTTATTTGAATGTTTTCGTGTAACGCATGTTCATGAATGAAATCAATCGTTTTTTTGAATGATGTTTGGTTTTCACCGGGAAATCCTGATATAAAATTCAACCTTCCATAAGGACCATCAATATTTTCATAAATATTTATAATTTTTTCCATTAAATCAAGATATCTTGAAGGATGTTCCGTTTTATGCATCTCCAAAAGCATATTTTTGTTTAGTGTTTCAAAACCATATCCTATTATAAAATTACAACTCAGTAATTTAGTCAATAATTCCATATCATTTGCTAAGGTTTCAACCCGACTCTGGCACGAATAGACGAATTTTTCTTGGAGTCCTTTTTCAAGTATATAATCTATAACTTTTTTATTAATGAGAACGTTGTCAAATGATTGATCCGCAAATGCGATTTTATACAGCCTTTTATTGGTTCTTTCGACAATTAGCGTTAATTTATCGAAATGGCTTCTAAAAGTCTCGAAACTATAGCTTCGAAAATCATAATTATCAGCACAAAAAGCACATTGATAAGGACAGCCGCGAGATATATACATGTCAAAATTAAATTTATCCTTAAAAGGATATTTTGCTAAATATAATTCATAATCTGGAAATGGTAAAAAATTTACATCAACTAATTGTTCAGAATTTAGAATTTGAGGTAATCCCGATTTTTTTTTGTTTAATATTTTATGAGATAGTAAATCAGATAAAATTATCTCCGATTCACCTTTAATGATGAAATCATAAGGAGCGTTTTGATAAGTAAAATCTCCAGGAACTGCAGTTGGATGATATCCACCCACGATTATTTTTTTATTAGCAAATTCTTCTTTTATTATCTTAGCTAAAAATTCGGTGAAAAGATATTGAAAACTAGTATAGCAACTAATTCCAAGATTTTGATATTCTTGAATATTGTTCTTTTCTAATATTTTTACTATCAAGTTTCTTAATTTATCATTATTGGGATTATTAGCATTATTATTCAGATCTTCCTTAATTTCCATTCGGAAATCAATTATATCAGTTATAATATTTAGTTCTTTTTTTAAATATGATAATAATTGAAGTGTTCCTATTGGAATATCATTGTGATATAGTTTTTTTTGAAGACCTTCCATAAAAAAGAAATCGGGAATGATAAATAATAGTGTGGGTGCTTTATCAAACATTATCATGAATTATAAAATAAAATGATTATTGAATAATGTTATTTTTTAGGAATAAAAAGTAATAGCATTTACTTATTCAGCTTTATGCATAATCTTAAGGTAATTAATAAGCATCAAAATTACTTCTTCTAGCACTTTTTTTTTAAATGTGATCCTATCGGTCTTAAATACTTTTTTTTCAATAAATGTCTCAGATTCTGTTGAAAATCCAATATATACCAAGCCTACAGGTTTTTCTTTGGATCCGCCTAATGGGCCAGCTATTCCCGTAATTCCTATGCCGATATTCACTTTTGAAATCGAACGAACATTTTCAGCCATTTTTTTAGCAACTTGATGAGATACGGCACCAAATTCTTGAATTATTCCTGAGTCAACTTTCAATATCTCAATTTTTGCCTCATTACTATAACTTACTATCCCTCTTTCAAAAACTTTAGATGCTCCAGAAACATTCGTGATCATGTGAGAAATGTAGCCTCCGGTACATGATTCTGCAACAGCAAT
>CAZRIR010000124.1:0-6788 GCA_964600195.1 uncultured archaeon
AGAATGAAATATTTCATTTCTTTTTTGATTCATTTTCCTTCATTAAAGTTAAAACGTATTTAGTGTATTTTTTCAATGTTTTTTGAAGATGTTTATCCTTTTGTATCTCATCCCATAATTCTAAGGTTCTAAGAGACAGGATTCCGATATCGATGCGAAACCAACTGATGGGAAACAATACCTTTCTTTGTATCCCAGCTTCTATAATGGTTATACAATCTTGATCAATATAAAAATCACGAGGTTCCCGTTCATCAAATGTAATGCTATCATTCATCATGAAGAAGTTTGCTGCCTTGTCCGAAGTAACAACAATGCCCGTGGCAAAGCCATTTCCACTTAATAACTTTTTTGCCAAATCATTGAATTCTAAGCCATAAAAATGGAGGTTCTTTTTATTTTCACCTTGAATGGATACTTTTATGCTTTTTTGTCCTTTTTCTCCCCTTATTAATGTGGGAAATAGATTTTCATTTCTTTGTTTTTTATGGGTATCCATTAGCTTGTTAATGAGTTCTGGATCCAATTTAAGTCCCGGGATCACGGTATTTTGATTCATGAAAGCATCAACTTCAAGGTCAGCAATTCCGTAAAAGAGCTTTTTTTCCTTCATTATCTTTTCCAAGCACGATATTAAAGCAGTTATTAATGCTGAAGGATCCTCTCTTAAAGAATTGTATTCCTTGGTTGTAAAAGTATCAATTTGATCTTCCAAACCCTCAATATCATAAAAGGTGCCCCAGCTCATCTCAGTTACAATATTACCTTCATTAAACATATCAAGATCTTTATTAATAGAAAGAAGAGATTTGCTTCCTCCTAAATCAACTCCCTCTTTTGATCCTGAAGCCAGAATAGCGGCAGGTGGATTGAATAATTCTAAATATAAAAAAGATCCCATTTCATTTCAAGTTAAAGGTAATTTTATCATCTCAATGAATAGATTGTTCAATAATAAAAATTATGATAGTTATTTGAATTTATTCATAAATAAACTATTTCTTTTCCAGTGTATATTATATTTCATTGATAATATAAAATTTAAGGCAAAATCAGTTTGATGAAAAACTAGAGAAATAAAAAAATAAAAAATATGATTTTTAATTATAGTTTTCTTATGCAATCAAATAATTCGTCAGATAATGCTTTTTGACGAGCATCTTGAAGTAAATAAAAGCCACATTTATTCATGGCGTAGGCAAATCCTGTTTCAGTGCTTGGATCGGCAAAACCAAATGATCCACCTGTACCAGGCGTTCCAAAAGCTTTTATGTCCGTTCCAAATTCATTTTCCGGAAATGGTTTTAAGAATCCTAAAGAAAATTTCGATTCCACCTGTAATACTTCATCACGAGTTCCTAATTCAGGATCTTCCGCGGGATTCATTATAGTATCTAAAGTTTCTGCTTTGATTCCTAATTCTTTACCCCCTGTTGCGAAAATTCCATATAATTTCGCAATATCCCTTACTTTTCCGATTCCATTTGCCGCAGGTAATTCTATTCTTCTCAGTTCACGAGTGTTATACATTTTAATTTTACCAAGTATTTTTGGATTTGAAAAAGCTCTTTGAGTTGCTGTTCCCTTTTTCATGAATGCTTTTGTAAATGATTTAGGCATTTTACTTGTATTGAAGATCATTCGCAATTTATACATTGGAGCATGCAAGTTAGCTATTCTTGAATCGGGCATATTATCTGGTAACCCTATATAAAACTCTAAACCTAAGGGTTTAGCAATTTCATCCTGAAAGAATTGTCCCATAGTTCTATGTTGAGGATCGATATGACGAATTAATTCACTTTCATACCAACCTAATGTTAAAGCATGATAGCCGTGCTTTTTTCCCGGTTCCCATAAAGGTTTTTGAGCTGCTAAAATTTTTGATAATTTATCGATATTACCTAAAATTTCTAAATCCATTGGCTCATCAATTGCGCATAAACCTGCTTGATGAGAAAGTAATTGACGAATGGTGACATTTTCTTTTCCATTTTCAGCAAATTCAGGCCAGTATTTGGAGACGTTATCGTCATAATTAAAAAAGCCTTTTGAATGCGCTAATGCAACGGCCATTGCTGAAATCCCCTTGGTTGTGGAAAAAACAAGAATTAAGGTATTTTCTTTCCAAGGGGCTTTTGACTTTTTATCTCTATAGCCTCCCCAAAGATCTACCACTTTTTTACCTTTATGATATGCAGCACATGCGGCACCTACTTCTTCCCCTTTCTCAAAATTTTCAAGGAATGCATCTCTAACCTTTTCAAATCCAGGTTCTACAGATCCATGTATTAATGATTCATTTTTTTTCATTTTATTAAATTCCTCTTTTTTACGGGTAAATTATATTACTTAATCCCTTAAATATATAATTTTAATATTATTTTTTCGTTTGTATTTTATTTAAAAGTTTAGAAAAAGAATTAAAAAACTAATAGTTTTAAATATTTTCCGGGAAAAAGAGAAAGCAAATTATTCCTTATACATTTGAGTCAATTTTCTAATTGCATCGGCCATATCTCTCAATGCTTTATTCCTTTCTTCGATGGTCATGTTTTCAAAATCATCTAACATGTCTACACCTATCTGTTCTGAAGAAGCGAGATTTTTAAACTTTTTATATATAAGTGCCGTGAAATAACGTTCATAATTTTCTAAAGCAGTTTTTAAGAGAGGCAAGTCTTTTATTTGATCCCACAATTCTAAGGTTTCTAAAGATTTTAGTCCAATATCTATTCTAAACCAACTTATGGGAAAGAGTAATTCCCTTTCGATTGCTACCATTATAACGTCAATATTTTCTTGGTCAATATAGATTTCGGGAAATTCATCTTCTTTAAAAACAATATTATCCGTCAAGATATATAAATTAGCAGCACCTTTCGAGGTGCATACGACCCCCGTTGCAAAGCCTTTAGCAGTTCTCAATAGGTCTGCCAAAATTTCTAATTTTGATGCAATTAAATGAAGTTTATTCTTGTTTTTTCCTTGAAACTCGATTCTAATAGTATTTTTTCCCTTTGCGTCTGATATTAATTGAGGAAACAAATTTTCTTCTCTAGTTTTTCTATGAGCAGTAAGCAATTCATTAATAACTTTATAATCTAATTGTAATCCTGGAATCACGCAATTTTCGTTCATAAACGCATCTACTTCAAAATCCGCTATCCCATAAAATAATCTCTGATTCTTTATGATTTGATTTAAGCAATCAGCAATAGTTTTTGCCAATGTATTTGGGTCGTCTTTATAAGAATAATATTCAACTGTTGTAAAAGAATCTATTTGATCCTCTAACCCCTCAATATTACAAAATGAACCCCAACTCATTTCAGTTATAAAATTTGCTTCATTAATCAGATTATGATTACCATCAACGCTTAAAAAACATTTCTGTCCACCTAAATCTACACCTTCTTTAGAACCGGATGCAAGTATAGCAGCAGAAGGGTTTCTAAATTCAATCGGCATGTTGACTCCTCTTATTTTAATGAAATACTTTTTAATTTCAATAATAAAACAATAAAACCTATATTTATAATTAGTGAGAATTTTTATAATCTGATAAAAATGAGTTTATAAGTAAATATTTGAATAGAAAAAAAATATTTGAATTTAAAAGTTAATAAAGAGGAAGAGAAAAGGAAAAAGTACTACCCTGATCTTTTCCTTTAGAATAGACCCAAATTTTCCCTCCATGTGAATCTATTATTTTCTTTGAAAGATAAAGTCCAAGACCCGTTCCGTCTCGTTCAATATTTTTGCTTTTTTCAAGCTCAATTCTGCTAAACTTTTTAAATAATTTTTTGAAATCTTTCTTTTCGATACCAATACCCGAGTCATCAATAGAAAACACACAAATTCCATCTTTTATATCTAAATTAATGGATATCTTTCCTTCAAGTGGAGTAAACTTGATGGCATTTGATAAAAGATTCGTAATGACCCTATCAATCTTTACTTTATCAATTTTTAGCATTAGTTTTTTTGGTAAATGCATCTTAATAGTTTGTGTTTTCTTTTCTATCATGTATTTCATTGAACTCACGCAGTTTTTAATGATTTTAATAAAATCATATAGTTCTATGTCTAATGAATCAATATTTGATTCCATGCGTGAAAAATCCAGTAAATTTATGGATAAATTTTGAAGGCGCTCGCAACCGTTATTAATTATTCTTACTAATTCAATAAATTCTGGATCTCTTTTCATTTTTTCTTTGTAGAGCTTTTTTAACAATTGTGCTGCACCATGGACCGAAGTTAAAGGTGATTTTAATTCATGAGCGGTAATGTCGATGAAATCTTTCCTAATCTCATCTAATTTCTTTAACTTTTCAAATTCCTTCTTGAGATCATCTTGACCTTTCGAGTTATTTTTAGGTTTGATCATTTTTTGTTATAGTTTTGATTACGGTTTTCTCTTTCTATATTTAAAAAGTAAATGAGAACTATTTAAAGTTCCTTTAAAAATGAATGTTCGTTCTTGAATCACCTAATTAAAAAAAAAAAAATAATGTACGTGATGATAATGAGAAAAACGATTTTTTAGCATTTATTGTCAGAAAATTATTCAAATTATTCTTTTATTTTTTTTCTAAATTCTACGTATCTCGTCAATACATCCAAACATTTTGTCGGGGCATCCCAAAAATCAAAAACAGGTAAGTCCCATGATAAGAATTTTTGGTTTATAAATTTTTCATATGGTTGTGGGCCTAAATAGAAAAGAGGAACTTTCAATTTATTTATTAGTTTGGTTAAAGGTTTAATTATTAAATGTTCTAAAATTGAATTAAAATTCTTTAAATTCTTATCTTTTAAATAACCAAGTTTATCAGCAAATTCTATTATTTCACCAAAATCAAAAATTGTATAAATTATAACACTATCAACTTCTCCAGAACGAACTAATAGGTTAGGAAACTTTACATAAAGATTTGCAAAATCGGTATCAAAAGTAACATCTATAGGATTATTTGCACTTGCCGTTGGGGAGAGATTTGAATGAATTTTTTCTTGAAGTTCTCCTGAAAATTCAGGAACGATTAGCCCATATTTCTCCAAATTTTTCGTCATCATAGCACCAGCCCCTCCTGAATTTGTAATGACCCCCACCTTTTTACCTTTTGGATATATTCCCGTTCTTTGAGCCCATGAAAATGTTCTTAGAAAATAAAGAAAATCCATGATCGAATCCGTTGAAATGATGCCTGTTTCTTTAAACACTGCATTAAAGATCTCTTGATTTCCGCCTATTGAACCAGTATGACTATTTATCGATCTTGTTGCTGCTTCTGACCCACCTGCATAAATTGCGACTATTGGCTTTTTTGGAGTAATTTGTTTGGCAATTTCTATAAACTCTTTCCCCCGTTTTATTTCTTCTATATATAATCCAATTACTTCAGTTTGAGGATCATCTCTGAAATAATACAACATATCTACAAGATCAATGTTATTTTCATTTCCATTTGAAATCGATTTTCCAATTTTCAAACCGATTCTTTTTGCATGCCATACCGTATGACAAGCGATTGTACCAGATTGACTTGCAACGGAGACATTTCCTCTTTCCGTAGTTTCTGTTATCCACATTGTATTCAAATGAATGTTTTCTTTTGGAGCACCATACCATCCATTATATATTCCAAGGCAATTGGGTCCGATAAAACGCATTCCATATTTTTTAGCGATTTGATCGATTTGTGAAGATAAAGATTCCCCTTCAGGACCAACTTCCCGAAATCCTCCCGAAGTAATGATCAAATATTTAATTCCTTTTTCCCCACATTCCTCCATTACTGTTGGGACAATTTTAGGAGGAAGAATGATAAATGCTAATTCAGGGATATCTGGTAATTCCAAAACGGATTTGTATGCCTTATAACCCTGAACATTGTCTAATTTTGGATGAATTGGATATAAATCACCCTCAAAACCTCCGTTAATTATATTTTGGAATTGCATTGAACCCATAGTATTTAAAAGATCATTATTTGCTCCAAAAATACATATACTTCGTGGATTTAGAATCCTGTCCAAAAAATTGGTATCATTTATAGCAGAAATAATCGTTACCCCTATTTATAATGTAATAAAAATACCTTGTTAAATTGAGAAATTAAGCTAAAAATTTGAATTTTATTTATATTTTTAAAAAACGTAGATATTTAATGATAAAGTTTTATTATTCATATTATTAATAATGATATTTGGACATTACTTTACAAATTTGTACCATGAATCGAAAAGCCTTATTTAAAGTCATTGTAGCCGGAGATGGTGGTGTTGGAAAGACAACGTTATTGAAAAGATATATAGATAATTCCTTCGATCTGCACACAAAAATGTCTATCGGTGTTGAGATACATCAAAAAGTCGTTGAAATTCACAATGAAATTAAATGTGAACTTATTTTATGGGATCTTGGTGGACAAGATCATTTTCGATTTTTATTAGATAGATTTGTAGATGGAGCGAGTGGTGCGTTATTAATGTTTGACATGACTCGAATTTCTACTTTATTTAATTTGACAGAGTGGACATCAATCGTGCGCAAACATGATGAAACCCTTCCTTGCCTTTTATTAGGGGGAAAACTTGATCTATTAGAGAGCCAACCTTTTGATGAAGAAAAGGCGCTTTCCATGCAAAAAGAAATAAATTGCACTCATTTTTTAAAAGTATCATCAAAAACAGGTGAAAATGTTAATCTTGCATTTGAATTACTCGTAAGGGAAATTTTAAAGAATAAAAAGATTGATATCTCTTCAAATTAAAAATAT
>CAZRIR010000125.1:0-6746 GCA_964600195.1 uncultured archaeon
TGAAAGAATATCGGGATCAACTTGATCCTAGACTCCTTGATAAGAGTAAAAAAAAATTGAATAAAGAAATTTTAGTCATTTTGAATGGACGTAATATTGACTTTCTTGATAAATATAATACCAAAATAAAGGAACAAGATAAATTATACCTTTCAATCCCCTTAGGAGGGGGTTAATTTCTTCATTTTATCTATATTAAATTATTAACAAGTTATTAGAAATCAAATAATTTAAAAAGTCCTAATTCATATTATTTCTAGTAATTTTTATATGATAATGTAAAATTCAAGGTTTGTTGGTATTATGACGAATAAACTAATTTTTGTAGGACTTGATAATGCAGGAAAGACAAGCATCATCACTGCAATAACCGAACGATTTGGTTTTGAAGATGATGTCATGAATTTAATTCCAACCAGGAGGATTGATAGAGATACCTTTTCATTTTTAGGTTTGGAATTCTTACGATTTGACATGGGTGGTCAAAAACAATATCGAGAAGACTATTTGAAGTTTCCAGAAAAATATTTCACGGGAACTGATTTAATTTTTTACGTTATCGATGCTCAAGATTATGAAAGATACATAGAATCAATCGATTACTTGGATGAAATTCTCATATTTTTTAAAGAAATTCAAGAATTACCTCCAATTGCCATCCTATTTCATAAATTTGATCCGCAACTTACAAATGAAAGGGAAATTAATCAGAAAATCCTTACTTTGAAACAAGCATTAACAAAATATTCAAGAGAATTTGATATTTTCTTCTTTGAAACAAGCATATATGATATAAAAACAATCATGGACGCATTTTCAAGTGGTCTTTCGCTTCTTTTTGATAAAATGGAAATGGTTAGCCATTTATTTGCTGAAATCAGTAAAAATTATAATGCAATCCTAATGTCATTGTTTGATTCGAGAGGAATAACGATCGGAGAATATTATAGACCCCACTTGCATTTGAATGAAAAAATTAAAATATATGACCTGTATATTGAAGCTCAAAAAAGAATCGTGGCAGAAAATAGCTCGTTATATGAATTTTCAGATAAATTTGATAATGGAGAACGATTTTCAGGGGTTGTTGAATCATTGAAGTTTGGTAATTTAGATTTTTACTTGCTCTTCATAATCGAAGAGGATGAATCCGATTTAGGGAAAACAATTGACATCTTAGATAAGATAGAAAGCGCAAAACCTCAAATGGAAAATATTATCCTACAGATTATCCAATAAATTTTTTCAAATTAGTTCAATTTTTATTTTATTTAGCCGGTTTGATTACTATATACTAATTTATTTAAAAAGAACGCAGATGGAGGGACTCGAACCCCCGAACGCTCACGCGCACCGGCTTTCTCGCATGATAGAAAGTAATCTCGAAGCCGGCGTCTTACCAGCTAGGCTACATCTGCAATAATGAAAAGATAATTACTAAATTTAAAAAATTTTTTGATGAAAAAAGTGATAATTTCGAGCTATAATCACATAATCAATATTGAAGGTTGCCTTAATTGATAGTAATATCCTAAACAGGGACATATATTTTCAGTTTTAAAGAGGGATCTAATAATTTTATGAGCCCTTCTTCCATGTAGCGCTTGAATAATAAATTGATTGTTGAAACTCGGATATCATATTTTAATGCAATATCAGTGGCTAAAATAGATTTCTTTTTCAAAATCGATTCTTTAATTTCATCTTCAAGAGAAGCTGGTATGAAGGCGTCCCTCTCAACAACATCGATTTTTTTTGCCCTTCCATATTTCTTCTTTAAGTTGACCGTTGCTTTCCTTACTAATAGTTTTTCTTCTTTATCTGACAAAAACTTATCACGAATAACTAATATTAAAATGAATGAGAAACTTCACAGATTGATATCGTAAATACATGAAATTTAATAAAATTTGTGATTTGTAAGGATTGTAATTCCTTTTCTCATCATTTAGAAATATATTCTAAATTATGGAGTTTGGAAATTTGAATGATGATTATGATTTTGAAGTGAAAAAAGAGAGACCCGAAGAACTATATGATATAGTTTCAGATTATTTCAAGGGCGAAACTATTTCTCAATATGCTAAATCAAAAAGTATAATGCGCATTCAAGAAAAAATTACTATTAGGGCTTTAGAATTATTAGATTTAAAGTACAATAATTCAAGGATATTAGATGCTGGTTGTGGTCCTGGATTTGTTTCAATCTATTTAAAAGAAATCGGATTTAATGTTGTAGCAATTGATCTTATTACAGAATTTTTAAATTTTTACGATATTAATGAATTAAATCCCATTAGTGCGGACATGTGCTATCCACCATTTCGACCTAATAGTATTGATGCAATAATCTCGATTTCAGCATTACAATGGATTTATCGTGATACTAATAATAAAATAATGGAATCCAACCTCATAAACATGCTAAAATCTTTTCACATCATATTAAAACCGGGTGCTAAAGCAATTTTTCAATTTTATCCGAAAAATAAGAGAATCATGGAAGAAATAGGAAAAATTATTGTAAAGAATTCAAAATTTAAAGGGAATTATATCATAGATAATTCCTCAAATCCAAAAAAAAGAAAGATATTTTTATTATTGAATAAAACTGAATAATTTAAAAAGTATCAAGCTAAAAAAATGTTTAACATAGTGCTGAATCCAACGAACTACAGATTTATCGATTAATATCATAAATATTCATTATAATGAATATAATGTTCTGAAGTATCATTAAAAATATATACTTGAATGTTTATTATTTAAGTTATAAAAAAAATCAATTTTTTTTAAAAAAAATCTTTAAAATTTTAAGTTAAGGAGAAAAAAATGATATATAATCGTAAAAAACTAAAAAAGACAATCTGTTTTTCTATAATTATTATTTTTGCGCTTAGTAGTCTAAATCTATTCTTTCTAACACGCATAAATGTGAAGGATCCTAAAATTGATGATGAGACACCTTCTGATGTCATCTTGCAAACAAGTGCAGGAGAAGGCCTTGATCCATGGTGGAATGAGGATTTTCGTTATAGGAGATGTATTAATTTGACAAACCCTTATGATGAAAATTTAACGGATTGGCGCACCTACATTGAGATTGATACTACGGATTTGATTCCCGATAAGATGCAATCCGATTTAGGAGATGTTCGAATCGTGGAAAATGGAGTATTGAAGGACTATTATTGTACCAGAGATGGTAATATTGCCCGTATTTGGTTTAAAACGGATATTCAAGCATATTCAAGTGAATATGATACTTATCTTTATTATGGTAATAGTTCCGTGACTTATGATTCAACCCACTATGAAGAATATGATTTTGGCATGTGTTGGTACACATTTGATAATGATGATGTTTCAGGTACCGTAGAAGATAGCATGGGTCATCAAGTTGTAAATCCAAGTGCCAATAATAATGATGGTGTTCTTAATGGATTAAATACTCAAGTTGGATATTATTCTGACAGTCATGAGGGAAAATCTTTAAAATTCAATGATACTCAAACAACAGCGTATATTAATGCCCCATATACCATCTTACAAGGGTTAACAACATATACTATATCGTTCTGGGCAAAAAGAGTATCAACCTCCGGTACTGAATATTTGATATCGGGTTCCGGAGTTACAGGTGGTCATAATTACATGTTGTATGATGCCCCAACCATTACTACAGAATGGAAATTATACGTCTGTGTAAGGAGTTCATCATCTGAACATCATGTTTATATGGGTGATGATAATGATGTTTTCATTAATTATGATGGTTTGATTTATAGCACGCCTAGCACTCCTATAAACCTTAATCCTGGAGGGCTCATCATTGCTCAAGAACAAGATTCATTAGGTGGTGGTTTTGACCCAAATCAAGCATATAATGGATTCTTGGACGATTTTAGGGTTTATAACTATGCTCTTTCTGTTGATGAAAGGGAATGGCTAAGACTAAATCGTTCCCTTCCGTATGAATTCTTAGAAGAACGAATAAGGGCTGCAGAGGTTACAGTAATTGTTAAGGATACTGATGGAAGTTTAATGACCGATCAATTAGCAACAGTTTATCTCTGGAATGAAAGTAGTGGAGCCCTTATTGCAAATCAAACGGTAGATACGGATGGAACGGCATTCTTTGAAGATGTTGCTTATGATAATTATACATTAACCGTTAATTACACGAAAACTTTACCAGATTTAACTGTTCTTGAAAAGCAAGTATATAATAGCACGGAAAAAGGTGAAACAATCGAATATAAAGGATTAACTTATACTACAGTCATATATACAGATCTATGGTCCATGACTTTTGCTGTTAAGGATTGGGATGGTGATCCCATGAACCAAGGATTCATTGTGATAAATGATACAGATGATAGCGTATTGGCAAACCTCACGCTTGATTTAGATGGGAAGGCTAATTTTATTTGGTTGAATCGAAGCGAAGGTTATAATTATTCGATCTATTATGACAATAAGGATCTTGTCAATCGATTAACTCTAATAAACTCGAGCACGATATATCCAATTGATAAATCTCAACACTATACCGTATCCGAGTTAAATAGGTTGCCCTCAAGCACTCCAGAATATGATATTAATACGAATTTACATGTTGACGGTTCTTCACAGGGTTCAACTGGAGATAATAAAGTAATTGATATACAGATCTCTTTATCTAACATGGAAGATAACATGACAAGTTTATCAGTTCAACTCTTGAGTGATGACAGTAATCCTGAAGATATAGTAGTTTC
Source organism: uncultured archaeon (assembly GCA_964600195.1). Classification (GTDB taxonomy): domain Archaea; phylum Asgardarchaeota; class Lokiarchaeia; order Sigyniarchaeales; family SOKP01; genus FT1-020. Next base: position 4,761 of record CAZRIR010000125.1, read on the forward strand.
CAAAACCTATACTGTAGAAAAAACGGAGGAAACTATTTCGCTCTATGGTTCGGATTATTCTTATGATATTTATGGCATTAATCTGAAGATTACCGGAGATAATAGTTCGGGTGAATGTCCAGGTGAAATCAATGTGATTCTTTCATATTCTCGCGTATACACGATAACAGCAAACATGTCAAAATTAAACATTAAATTGATTGACGATCAATATTTTAATCCAGTAGGTGGGATGACTGTCCATATACAATATAATGGTACCTCAACAGATGTGACTACTCAATTAGTTACAAGTTCCGATGGGTATGCTTATGGAAAAACGACGGGTCTACCTTTCTGGTATATTCGGGAAAATGTGTATAATATAAGCATTTGGCAAACTCCATCATTAAGATATCAATTAATAGTAAATGATTCAGATCAAAAACCATTCCCTCAAGGTCCTATAGATGGATACAATTATACTCTTAACAATGCAAGTACCTTAATTTTAGAAATATTCTTTTCAGCAGGAGATTGGATAACATCGTTTAAAAATGGATCAGATCCAGAAGCACCTGTTGCAGATTATATATGGGGGGAAAATGTAAGCCTTTGGATTAATTTTACTTCGTCCGATGATGATGGAATTACATGGGATTCGATTAATGCTAGTTCACAAAGTAGCGTTCTTTGTACTGTTAAAACATCTCAAGGAATTGCGGTCTATACAAAGGAGTTAACTCCTCGTGGTGATGGTAATTATTCTTTAGAATTAAATACGAGCGTTCTTTCAGCGGGTTATGAAGGAAAGACATATGATATAGTGATTTCTGGATGGAAATATCAATATGTCAGTCCTGAAGAAGATATTCGTACAATTCAAGTCCTTCCAAAGGATACGGGACTCACAATGCATGATTATAATACGGTTGCTCCAGATGAACTTCCAAAGCTTCCAGTTTCAGGATATTATTACGCATCTATAAATTATGGCTACACCCTAAATATTACCATGAATTATTATGATTTGAATTCAGGAACAACATTAACTCCAGATATATATACTTATAGTTGGGATGAAGGTTCGGGAGTATTAATTCCCGACACGGTTCATGCTGGATATTGGGTGCTTCAATTTGATACTACAACCGCATCCGTGACTAAAGAATATACATTCGAAATCACGATGGGATTAGAAAATCATTCCATACAAGATGATGTCATTTGTAAAATTACTATTGATGCTAAGAAGACTGAAATCAATGGAACCTCAAAGTATGTTTATGAAATGGATGAAAATGTATGGATTAATGATGAAAAGATCTTCTATTTTGAGTATAATGATTCATTAGATCATCAAAGACTTGGGTCATTAGATACGAAAGATGTAGAATGGTACAAAATAGAGACAGATGGTAATGAAACTCGGCGTCCTGATTTGCAGTTAACTCAAACCTTAGAGACATTGTACATGCTTGATTTAACCACTAAAGATTTGCCGGTGGGACTCTATAAAATTTATATTACTATTGAAAAAAGCAATTATGAATCAAAATTGATAATAATCACAATGACTATCAAAAAACGTCCAATCGAACCAGGAATCGATTCTCTCTATGTATCGGGAGATCAAGGACCAAGCATCAGAATTTCGTTAACTCTCACTGATCCTTCTAATAATTCAATCGCATTAACAGGAGTTATTATAAATATAATAATCAGTGGTCAAAATTATACTTTCACGGAGTCTGGTACACTTGGTCAATATTATTTAGATTTCCCTACAGTAGGTTATAATACGTTCTTTATGCCTCAAACAATCGTCGGTACAATCCAAATGTCGAAAAATAATTATGAAACCGAAAGTCTCCCAATTACAGTTGTCATTGAAATGCCTAAATTATTAGGAATACCCATATTTTATCTGTTAATGATTGTTATAGCCATAGGAGCCGTGGCTGGAAGTCTTGGATTCTATAGATACCTTCAAATAAGAAACATTCC
>CAZRIR010000126.1:0-2298 GCA_964600195.1 uncultured archaeon
AATATGTACTTTAATGCTTGTTAATAAAGTTAAATATTAATGAGTATTAAGTTTATTGGTTTTTGGTTAGAGATTTTTATATCACAAATAATCTTGAATAGTAGAAAAAATTTCGAGCAAAAAAAAAAATTGCTTATCAGTTTTAGCTTGAATGTAAATAATTTTGTTCTTAGATTTAAAGATTCTATAAAAAAGGGGATTCATTACGAATTATTCTATCTTAATAAAGTAGAGATGGTTAATAGTCAAATGAAGTATTATTATTAATTGTTTGGGGTAGTTGTTGATTTGCTTTGTTTTTAAGCAAGCTTGGCTGCTCTTTTCATTCGATCTGAGATAACTTTTTTCGTAGGTTTTGATTTTGAATTTATTTCAGACTTTGGAAGCATCAGTCCTACTGACTGGTAGTCCTTAAAATCATCATATTCTCCAATATAGTCTCCAAAATGTGAAAATCCCGATTTCAAATGTGCATATAATGAAATTTCATTGAGCAATGGGTTTTTCATAACATATGAGACAACAGTTCTTTTTAAATGTTTTTTAAGTTCTTCAAACATTTTAGTACCAATGCCTTTATTAATATAGTCGGGATCTACAGCTATTTGTATCAAGTAAGAGAATGGTTCTTCGAGATTTTTTTTTAAATTTGCATCTAAATTGACCATGTCTTTTAGGTAATCTTGAACTTGCATTTGAATCTCTTCAGTTTGAAGCGTAAGTAAATAGCCAACTATTGTATCCTTACCATCATGATTAATGAAAGCAACAATAATGATGTTTTCCTTGTTTGATACCCATTTTTTAATCGTTTTAAGATCTTGATTTCCAATAACATAACCGGATTTTTTATAATTTTCTTTTTCTTCCTGAGAGAGAGCTTCAAAATCACTTGGCGTGAGTAAAGTGCTTTTTAAGATGGCCAAGATCTTTTCAGAATCTTTTACATCGCTTATTCGTTTACATATAATATTTAATTCTTTTTTTGACATTTAATTCAACTCGTTTTATTTTTCCTTTATTACCTAACCAAATTTCTCTAATTTAATTTTTTGCATTAAATTTAAAACGATAATATATAATTTCTTAATGAATAACCTTCATTTTAAGATTAATACAGTAAATTTCAAAGATTTTTTAAAAAAATATAAATATTGAATCTTTGATATTAGTATTAAAATTATTTCTTAGAATGCGAAGGATATGTGATAAATAATGAAAAATATTTTTGAAATCCCGAATATGATATGTAGGGATAAATTAATTGGTCACGATGGTCCTGTTGAATCAGTTTGCATTGATGAAAACATAATAGTTTCAGGATCGAGAGATAAGACCATAAGAATTTGGGACAGGGAAACCAAAGAGTGCGTAAAAATATTAGAAGGTCATGAAGATTCCGTTAAAAGCATAGTAATTAACAAAAAATACATCGTTTCCTGTAGTTTAGATAAGACAATTCGTATTTGGGACCGTTCAAATTATTTCTGTTTACATGTTCTAAAGGGACATGAGGCTGGTGTTGAATGCCTTGACATTCACGATGATTTAATAGCATCAGGATCATCAGACACTACGATAAAGCTTTGGAATGCATCGACAGGTGAATTGATTCGTACTTTTGAAGGTCATTCCAGAATTGTTTCCTCCCTTAAGATAAGAAAAAATGTTCTTTACTCGGGATCTTGGGATCATTTTATAAATATCTGGAAGATTGATTCAGGTGAACTTATATCGAGTTTTGAAGCACATTTTGATGCTATCGAAGCAATCGATATTAAAGACAATTATATTGTTAGTTGCGATCAATCTCGACTAATAAGGATATGGGATAAAGATTCTCATGAACTTCTTAATGAATTAAACAAACATTATAGAATGGTAATGCATCTCATTATCAAAGGAAACAGGATATATTCGTGTTCCCAAGATGCTACTATCTTGGTTTGGGATCTCACGACAGGAATTCTTTTAAAAAGATTAGAAGGGCACACCGATGCTGTAATGTGTGTTGCGATTGAGGGAAATACTTTAGTTTCTGCTTCAACTGATGGAACAATTCGATTATGGGATGATAATTCCACTCAAAGTGAAGTAGATTTAGAAAAACATGTTGATATTGTCTTAGGTCTTGCATCAAATGGCAAAGAATTGGTATCAGCGGGTACTGAACAAAAAATTTATGTATGGGATTTCGAGAATAAGGAATTAATGCGTGAAATTGATGTCAATGTTAAGGGATGGATATGGGGCATTGCATTAGAAAATGAAAAAGTAATGGTATCAGGGGATGATGGT
>CAZRIR010000126.1:2398-6724 GCA_964600195.1 uncultured archaeon
AGGATCAAAATTAGAAGTTTCTGACACGAATGATATTGTTATCGCGTTGCTTCAGATTGGTCGAGCATATGAAGCTATTCCAAAAGAATTGGGTAATCCCGATATTCCAAGGATTATATATGGTCTAGAACCATTGGATTCAATCATACCTACGGATATTCCAATAATAAAAGTGTTGAAAAATCTTGCTAAGGAATGGCGAATTCTTGGACATTTAGGGGTTGGAATTTGGTATGATGAAATTGTAAAATTAATAAAATCACATCAAATTGAACTGGATGAGGATGAAGTTCTCCAAAGTATTATCCAAGAATATTCTATTGGACTATCCGAAACAGCTCCGATGTATTGGTTTGGAGTATTGAGATATCTTGGTTCAAATTTTAAAAGTATACTTCCCAATCAATGGAGCTACTATCTTGAATATTCTGGTGAAGGACCCACCCCGATTGAAGGATTTAATTGGACAAAGTTAAAGGTTCGAGATAATAAAGTCGAACTTGGCGATAGAGAAGAATCAGCAATAGTCTTCAAGCTAACTTTATCAAATATCAATGAATGGCTTATCCCATTGTTAAAAAGCATAGAAATACAAATAAAAGATGACAGAGGAGATATAGAATACATGATATTCAATAATTTTTTACCCGATGAAAATGGGAAATGGAGTGCAATTTCGATGTTTCAATTAAATGAGGGGTATCGAAACGAACCCAACGCAATTTTAGAATTATCTGATGTAATCGTTAATTATAACGATGAGTTATCTCCAGATTTTAGAGAAATTGAGATTTTAGATGAAATTGAAGGATTAAAAAAAGCCCAATCAAATTTAAAAGACGACATAAATAATTTAAGAGAGATGGTCATAAAAATTTTTAAATCCACTTGTGATGAAGAATTTGAAGGACAAGATAACTTATCTGAAGAAAAGAAACAAATAGCTAAATTAAATATAAAAGATATTCCTAAAAGTGCTAAATTATTCACGCTTCCAAATTGTCAAAATTCTATAGAAACCTTTCAACACTTCAAAAGAACATTTAAAAAACCAGTTATTGACACTACTACTATTAATATTAAGGGAAATTTTAGTAAGTTTTTAGAACATATTGAGCCTAAATTCATCTTTTTTACTGCAGCAACAACTATTACCAGTTCGATCATATCAATAATGCTATACTTAACAGCTCTTTATCCCGGATTAAATTTATTTGGCAATATTTTTGAAGTTGCTGGAGTATCTTTATCATTAACAGAAATTATAATATATTCAATTGTCTATGGTACATTAATAATGGTTTTGCTGGTAACTACGGGTTTATGGATAAATTATTTCCGTAAGAAGAAAAAATTACTCTATCGAATCTGATTCCTATCTTTTAATTTTTTATTTTTTTTCAATTAATTTTTCTATATATAGTTTTTTTAAGATGTTTTTAGTAATGGGTCTTTTAGCATCCCAAAAAATGAAAGATTGATAAAATTCTTTCACCCGTTCTTGTTTTAAAAGGTTTAAAAGAAGGATTGCTTCTTTCTCTTCACTCGTAGAAAGAAAATAACAAGTATCATCAAAAACTACGGGTTTTTCATGAAATGGAGGGATTAAATGAAATTCAAGAGACTTATAAAATCCGGATATTGCGATCTTCCAAGGTTTGAACGTGTAATCACCCACACCAAATACCGAGAATCGAGGTTTTCCTTTATAGATCGAGCTCTTTCTCTTATCAAGTTTCTCTGAATGTTTAATCAAGTATTTCCAGGTAAGAGGGGCTTCTTCTTTTATAATCGACGTGTCTTCTCCAATTTTTTTCTGGGTAACAATCATCCATCTTTTATTTATTTCCACTTCCTCTTTGGCTAAATCAGAACTCTTGAACATTGGATATAGATATGTTGATTCAATTTTAACTTCATCTCCATATCCATTATGGTATGCATCTTCTTTCTCGATTAACTCCATTACGTTGGAGGCATCATGTTTTATACCAGAACGCCAGGTATAGCGACTTTTGCCCTCTAAATGTTTCCATTTTTCATACCAATTAACTCGTGCAATTAAATTATTTTTCTTAAATCCAATTTCTTGGATTATGTTATCATTTAATCCATTAAAAACCTCACAATTTATAGGATTTCTTTTACCACCATTAAAACTCACGAAAAACAAGCAAGCATCTACATCAGCGTTAAAATATTTTCTGACATCAATTAAAAAAATCTTGCAAGACTTAATTTTTAAATTTTCAAATTGAAAGCACCTATACAGTTCCCTAGCGACACTTAACTTGCATAACATCGCTAAATTACCACCAATTTCGTTTAAAGCAAATAAAAGTTGCATTATCATCCATTCAGAAATATCAAAATTACTTTTCCCTGTTAAAGCTTCTATTCCTGGAAATTTTTTGATGTTTGATTTATTAGGAAGATTTTTCCCGTTAATAACTGACATTTTTGAGGAAGTAATCCAAGGTGGATTTCCTATAACAAGAATAGGCGCTTTGAACGTTTTAAAATACTCGTTCCAATTTACTTCAAAAAAATTTCTTATCCTTAGATTAATTTTAGAATGATTTTCTTCCTTGATTAAATCCATTTCAAGTTTCTTTAGATAAGTAGCATTGATATCTAAACCAATTATTCTTGTTTTTGGAAAGACTTTTCGAGCAGCTTTTATAAATGCTCCTACCCCGCATGTTGGTTCTAATATGAGCTCAGGAATTTCAATGTTATTTTTCAAATAAGCCAAAATTTTATTGGCGAGTTCAATAGGAGTTTGATAATCTCCAAATTGTTCTACCGTGTTCATGTTATTATGGGGTGCCAAGAATTTTTTTATGTTTTATTCTTCATTGATTTTCAATTACGTTAGTAAGTTAAAAGAAAATCTATTTTAATAATTGAATCACTGTTATTATTACTATTTATTTAAAATATATTATTTAAAAAAAGTGATATCTACGATAAATAGAAATAAATTTCTTTCAAAAAGAGTCCTTATTGCTTTAGTATTTCTCTTTCTATTTACGGTTGGGACAGTCTTGATCTTTACAGTCCCTTTCAGCGTAAAGATTACATATAGTCTTTCAGTTCAAACAGATGATGGCGTTACTATTTACTTTAACTTATTTGAACCAGCCGGACGAGAAACAGAGAAAAAACCAGCAGTTATTATAGGTCATGGGGTAATGGCGAATAAAGAATTCATGAAAGGTTATGCAATTGATTTAGCTGCGGCTGGTTTTGCTGCAATAGCTCTTGATTTCAGAGGCCATGGTCAGAGCACGGGATTTTTAGATACAGATAAGCTTACTTATGATATAGATGCGATAATAGATTTCTTGAATTCGACTCCACCTACAGCTATCGACATGAATAATTTAGGGTATATCGGATATTCAATGGGAGGCTTTCCAGGTAACATTATAGTCAATACATCACTCAATTTTAAATGTTTTATTGGAGTAGGTACTATTCTTGATCCTAATTTGAGGCTTGGAAATTCCACTGATCCATTAAACGTGTTGATGATTGAAGCGAGATTTGATGAAACCTTTGGCATTCCAGGTTTAATAACAGGATTGGCCCCCAGAACTGGGAAAATTGTGAGTGAAATAGATTTAAATAAATTATATGGAGATTTTAGTAATGGAAATGCTTCAATGATTTATTTGGATGATAATTCAGATCATCTATTAACTGCATGGGATCAAGATTTCATTAGAGCTTCTAGAAATTGGGTTATAAATACCTTTCCAAGTATTAGACCTGTTGATGAAAATTTCTATGCAAATTACAGGCTCCTTATCTTTTTCATTCAAGTAATTGGAGGATTGGGATTATTTTTCGTGGCAGTAGAACCTCTTTCAAAATTGATATTAAAATCAAGGAACAAGAAGGAAATAAAAACTTATAACTTAGAATTCCGAAATACATCAGAAAAAAAACTTATTCTCCTGCCCTTGTTATATTCTCTAACAATTGTACTTCCTTTAATAGGAATGCTAGTGATGTCTCCTCTTCTTTTTACGCCATTAAATATCGTTGCACTCGTTATCATGATATTCTTTGGTCAAACATTTTCATTTTTAGTTTTCCTGTGGAGAACTGGAAAAAAAGATGAGCTTTCCTTACGATCGATTCTGACAGAACCATTTAAAGATCAAAAAACGAATTTATTAAGACATGTAATAATTGGAAGTCTTTTAGCAGTAATTTTATATGTGATATTAGATCTTTCAGTTGGTCTTAATTATCTCGGAATTGTTCCATCAATCATAAAAATACCTTGGATGTTCTTATTTTTCCCCATATATTTGA
>CAZRIR010000127.1:0-6720 GCA_964600195.1 uncultured archaeon
TTTTTTTCAGTTTCTTCTGGTTTTTTTGTTTTTATCCAGCCTAATCGATTTGGTATGCGGTGAACATGAGTATCTACAGGTATAGCAGGTTTTTTAAAAGCATATACAAGCACGCAATTGGCAGTTTTTGCTCCAACACCGGGAAGATTGATAAGATTATTAAAATCATGAGGGACTCTTCCATCGAAGTCCTCCAATAATCTTCTTGATACTTCCTTTATGCGTGCTGCTTTAACTTTATAAAATCCGGACTTTTTGATTAAGACTTCAAGCTCTTCTGTTTCCGCATTAGCTATTAACTTTGGGGCATGATATTTTTTAAATAATTTTTCTGTTGCTTCAATCGTGCAAGCATCTCTAGTTCTTGCGGATAATATTGTTGATATCAAAATCTTGAATGGATCATTATTCTTCCTTGCCAAATCATCTAAATGGGCATTTCCATCCAATGAATTTTCAATCTTATCAAGTATTTCGCTATAATTCATTTTACCTAAGTTTTTTTTTCTCAAAAACATAAATTTTTCTTTTTACTATTTGCCCTTTCTTGGCGTCTAATAATGCTCTCACGTGTTTTTCATTAAATTGAAGTTTTTGATTAGACTTATTAATAATCCTGTTTGTATCGATCATTGGAATTAAATTAAAATTATTTTTTCTTGCAATTTTTTCTATATTAATTTGTAAATCTCCATCATCAAGCGTGCTGAAAACAGGAGCTACTAAAATTAATCGACACCCTTCATTTTTAAGTAATTCATATGATTCTCGAAAAAGATTATCATATAAGGGTTCTAATTCGTTTTCAATTAATTCTTGGATTTGGATATAATATGGTTTATCATTGTAAAATGGTCCTAAAGTTGGTTCAGTGCATATCCCATCAAAATATTTGGTGTTAAATTTTTGAGAGAGATCGTTTATATCTACAGATAAAAATCTTTCATTCATTAAGAAAGGAACTTCTTCTTCCAAGAGTTCAAATAACCAATTCATGTTTCTTATGGTATTATTTACTTTTTTTTTATCAATATCTGAACCATATACTTGAAAATCTTGTATGGAAGCAAACATCGGTATGGTTCCATTCCCAACAAAAGGATCAAGAATCCTAACTTTTTCTCGTTCCTCAAAAAGATTTAGGAAATTTAACATCATTATTGCTAATTTAGGAGAGATTGAACTCTTAAACTCTCTATTTGGGCGCTCTTCATCAACCTGCTTCTTAAAATTAGGGTCATCTGCTGTAAATGTTCTGGCAATATATACTCCTTCCTCTGTAAAACCAAACACTATCTCTGCTCGATCTTCATTAAATAAACCATATTTTATCAAATGATGAGGAAAAATTGGATTTAAATTTCCAGATTTGATATTCTTTTCTGGATATTTATAGTATAATGATTTTTTAGCCCCTTTTTTTTTGAGCAATCCCATGATCTCCTTATTTAGAAATGGTAAAAAATGTTTTATCAAGATTTTGGAATAATATTCTTCATCATACAGATTTGGATATATGGAAATAGCAAAAAATAGACTTTCATTTTTAATTCTTTTGAACATTTTTTCTAAATTAGAATCTAAGATAGAAAGAATTTTACTTCTTGACTTTTCTACTAGCTTATACTTTTCTATAAATGATGGAAATGCCGCCTTTATGGTTTGAATGTTGATAAAATCAAATATTTTACATATTTTTTGTGTACCACCAAGTAGGAACTGAAGTTGCATTAAATTGTTGATAAAATATTTTTCTTCATGTAGTGTCTCAAATTCTACAATTGCAATATTTGCGGAATAATCGGTTATTTTTCCTTTAAAATAAGAATTTTTTAGGACATTATCTAATTCTGCGATTGATAATTGCCAATTTGATCCTAAAACAAAAATAAATCTTTCCATTTTTCCATTTAGTTAAACCTTTTAATTATGAAAGGAAAAATATTATTTCTATTTTTCGATTTTAGTTAAAAAATGGAATTTCCGTTTAAAAAATCAATAATTTCAAGCCCTCTTCACTTTAAGCCATAATTTAAAAGCTTTCGTTTCCTTTCCACGCCATACAGCATTTTTTCCTGTCTTTTCCTCGAACTCTTTAATCTCTTCATCAGTAAAATTAATTTCTTTCAGTTTTTTTGACTTTTCCTCTAATTTCATTCCAATTTCCTTGACTTCTTCAGGTGTTAACGTTTCATCTTTCGCAACTTTTGGCTCCTCAAAAGTTTCACTTTCCGCTCCTTCGGTTTTGGCATCAATATCTATTTCAATTTCATAAGTTTCACCAGTTATATCTCCCAAAGCACTCATGATTTCCTCAAGATCTTCTCTTTTTCTATCAGGAACCATTTCAATTATTTTATCTTCCACTGTTTCAGCCTTTTTTGACTTTTCATAAGCTTTCTTTTGTTCTAATTTCTCTTTTCTTGATTCTTTTAATGATTTAACAATGCTACTATAATTGTCTTTAAAATGTTTAAGGCTCAAATTAATCACATCTGAAACGGACTCCCATTTATCTTCTTTTATTATTGCATCAATCCAATAATAAAATTCTAGTAAAAGATTAACGGTTACTACTTTACCTTCAGAATAGGCTCCAATTGTCAACCAGCGTAATATATTCGCGATAATTATATTATTATCAAGAGCAGTTATTCCATATTCTCGTCCTAGAGATGAAAACATCGACAAATTACCGAATCCTACTACTTTTCCCTTATAATAATTTACTGCGATCATTAGAGGAATTTTAGGGCTATCTTCTTCAACCCAATTTTCTCCATCAAACCTTCTTCTCCAACAGTTCAAACCTCCCTTGAGTATTATATCAATCTTTACATTCTCATCTGCTTCGATAAAGTCTAAAATTTTTAATGAACAAGCACTTGAAAAAACTATTTTTCTCACTTGTTCGGTAAGCACGTGTGGTTTTAATTTGGTCAAAATAGGGCGTTTTTGAAGGTTTACATAGCTCATGGAATCATTTATTTCATCAGGTATGAATTCAAAACCAAATTTACTGCATAAATCGTTTAAATTAGTAGTATTAGTGAGATCACCTCCATTTGAACTCACTATTAAAATACTTCCTCCTTTTTTGACATATTCTTCTAACACATCAATTTCACTGGGAGACAAACTAGAATTCTTCGGGGTTGATAACAATATCATATCATAATTTTCCAATTTACTTACTGATTCAAAACCAGCCTGAATTTTCCCAAGTTTATATCCCGAAGAGAACAAAAATTCCGTGAATTCCGCATAACTGGGAGCTTCTAACATTAAATTGTTATTATGAGAATAGTCTAAACCGATTAATGGATTTTCAGGTATGAGTTTTCAACTCCTTTTCATTTTTTTCTTAAATATTTTTATATATATATTGTTTAATTCTTTTTTTTGTAAATAATATATTATTGTACTTACTTAAAAAAAATACTCTAATTATCAAACTAGAAAAATTAACCATCGTATGAATGTTATCAATGATAGTTTGTAATTGAATATTTTATACAAAAATCTTTTTAATTGGAGGAAATATTGATAGATAAAATAATTTTATTTCATTCTTATATAAAAATTGATCTATTTGATATTAAAATTTTTATGAATTAGTTATAAATTGAAAAAAATTTGATATTCTTTATTGAATTCATTTATATCCTTATTTAAATGAATAAAAAAATTATTATTTATCGAATATAACTTCTAATTAATCTTTTTTATATGAAATTTCTTAGATTTGATTAATTCCGCGTTTATATTTATGGAGGCTTTTATTTTGCACGTTATGTACGATGGGTAATAACCACAAATCTTTTATATAACAGACTTTTTAAAAACTTAGATTTGTATAATTTTTCAAATCAAAAATTTTTTCACGATATTTAGAATAACTAATTGAGAAATAAGATAATTATGAGTTTAGAAAATCTAGTATTAATCACTGGCCAACAAATAGATCAAGGAGTCGCACTTGAAGCCGGAAAAACTAAATCAAGATACGTTAGAGCTGCAGGTGTATGTAAGTTTGATAAAAATGATTTTAAAGAATTAAATTGCTTGATTGGAACTCCAGTAAAGGTTACTACTGATCATGGTGAAGTTATAGTATATTCTATGATCTCTGATGAGGGCCCACATCCCGGAATTATTTTCATCCCTGCAGGTCCTTGGGCCAATCAAATTATTAGTCCAGATACTCAAGGTATGGGAACTCCCACTTATAAGGGTATAAAAGCAAAAGTTGAAGTGGTTAAAGAAGGAAGGGTATTAGATACAATAACATTATTGAAAAAATATACGAGATGGTAAAGTTATGGTTCAAAAAGCAATTAAAACTTTTACTGATGTCGTCTGCCCATTTTGTGGTAGTTTATGTGATGATTTGGAAGTAGATATCTGCGATGATGAGGTTATAGAAGTAAGAAATGCCTGTCAAATTGGAACCCAAATTTATTTTTCATCTAATACCAGCAATGATCATCGTTATAAAAAACCGATGATACGAAAAAATGGAGAGCTCGAAGAAGTCACTTGGGAGGAGGCATTAGAGGAAACTGCTAATCTTTTGGCTAATGCAAAAAGACCTTTACTTTATGGATGGTCAAGCACAGAAGCAGAAGCAATCAGTCGTGGTGTTGAATTAGCAGAAATTACAGGTGGTATCTTAGATAACTGTTCTTCAATATGTCATGGTCCAAGCATTATGGCAATCCAAGAAGCAGGCATTCCCGCATCTACTTTAGGAGAATATAAAAATCGTGCCGATCTGGTTGTATTTTGGGGATGTAATCCCGTCCATTCACATCCCCGACATTTAGGGAGATATAGTAACTTTATTAGAGGCTATTTTCGAAAAGATGGAACTCATGATCGATATGTAGTGGCAGTTGACCCCCGAACAACACATACGGCCCAACTTGCTGACTTACACATACAAGTTAATCCAAGCGAGGATTATGAGTTATTGAGTGCATTGAGAGCACTCTTAAGAGGCCTGGATTTAGATATAAATGAGGTTAGCGGTGTTCCAATTGAAAAAATAAAAGCTTTGGTAGATAGATTGAAGAATTGTAAATTTGGGGTTATCTTTTTTGGATTGGGATTAACCCACACATCCTCACATCATAGGAATGTTGATAATGCTATATGTCTTGCAAGGGAATTGAATGATTATACTAAATTTCTCATCCAACCAATGCGAGGGCATTATAACGTCGCTGGTTCTAATATTGTATTCTCTTGGAATACAGGATATCCGCTGGCAATTGATTTTTCCCGAGGATTTCCCAGGTATAATCCCGGAGAATTTTCAACAGTACCCGTTCTTTTACGGAATGAAATTGATGTCTCCTTTATGATTGCGACGGATCCACTCTTGAACCTTCCGGCAAAAGCAGTGGAAAATATTTTAAAGCATCCTTTAATTTCTGTTGAACCACATGAGACACCCACATCTGCTTTAGCTGATATAGTATTGCCCGTCAAAATTTGTGGTGTAGAATGTGAAGGAACCGCTTATCGTATGGACAATATTCCAATTCATCTTAGGAAAGTAAAAGATGGTCCTGAAGGACTATTAACAGACAGAGAAATCATAAGTATCTTGATTGAAAAAATTAAACAGAAAAAAAACTTATAACTAAATCTTATTATTTTTATTTTTATCTTTTTTCCATATCTAGATTTATTTTTTTACCAATCCTATTTTTTTTAAACCTGAATTTTTCCCAAATTGTAGAGTTATTTTTTTACTTTTTTGAACTGAAGGACTATTAATATTACGAACTTCTTCTGTTAACATCATTTGCAGGAATTTTGTATCTACAATAGCACCACCAATATATTGAACACCACGCTTCCAGAATGGTTCGGGGGGAAGGGTAACTGTTGGACCGATGATAGCTTTTAAGGAGGCATTTTTTGAATTTTTGATAAGTTTTTCTGTGCTATGATAAACCAATGAACTTCCTGTTATTATTAAAATTTCTACTTCTTTTAAATTAGTAGAATTAGAAATTAATTTTACTTCTTTAGGAAGTGGTTTTTTATTTGGGTCTAAGGCATGTTTATCTAATATAATTACCTCACACCCTCTCTCTAATAAAACATCAACTAAAGGATACATGTTGCCAACCATTCCTACCTTTGTTCCATAACTAAGTTTTTCTTTCCAAAACTCAAGCAACTCTACATTTTCTAAATATTCATATCTATTCGAATGAAGAAACATGCTTGATGATAGTGCATTTAAAGTTGCGATTCCATAGCTGATTTCCATGTTACCTCCAATATAAGCCAATTTAGATAAAATATATGCTTCATGGTTTTCTTTTATTCTATTATCTTGGCAAGTTAAAGGAAAAATTTGTGGCCATTCACGTTCTATGAAAGATAAACCAATACTCATGTCGGATAACTGTACAGCTACGAATTTATTTCCTCTAATTATACTTTTTATTTCTGGAGGATTTTCTCCAAAATATTCTTTTATAATATCAAAAGATTCATTTAAGATCTCACTTACCATATTTTTAACTCTCCATGCTAAATTAATTTTAAATTTCTAAATGTATAAATTCCTATTGCTAAAAGTATTATCATGAAAAATAAATTTATGAATGCTGCTAAAGGAAAGCCTCCTAGATCGAGAAAAATTGAGCCTAGATATGATGTCAATGCTCTTCCCCCAAAAACAAATACTCCCTGTAAACC
>CAZRIR010000128.1:0-6711 GCA_964600195.1 uncultured archaeon
ATAGAAAAAAACTCAATATTTCTCGTTCTGATGCAATTCGTAAAGCAATGAATGCTTACTTGATACAGGAAGAAACATCATTACCATCGGGTGGAGATGTTGTCGGTTGCATTACTATGGTAACCTCTCATGAACATTTTGAATTGACTCATGAACACGAACATCAGCATCAGCATGATATTTCTGAAAAAGAAGATGATATGAGTGATAATAAACAAGTCCATTCTCATGAGTATCAATCTAAACCCATTTATGCTAATGTCCAACAAACCGACTTGATTTTGATAAATGATATTCAACATCATTATACGGATATAATTATATCAACAATGCATGTTCATCTGCAGTTTGAAAAATGCATGGAAATAATAGCCGTTTCAGGATCGATCGAAAGAGTGAATAAACTTAAAGAAGAATTACAACGTTTAAAAAGTGTTATTTCTATAGGTTATTTTACCGTAGATAAAGAATAGTTAGACGATATAATTGTGATAAATATATCGTATATGATATATTTATAAACGTCTATTTGTTTTTTAAGTATGATTAGTATTTCATATAAACAATTTTGAAAAATCAAAAAATATAAACAAAAATTATGAATATTTCTGAATTTCAAGAAAAATTTTTTGAACATACTAAAAACAGAGAATATAAAGACGCCCTAGCTCTTGTTGACCTTGCTCTGTATGAAAAGATTCCTGCAGATCAATTAATTACCAAGGGAATAGCTGAAAATCTTAATAGGTTTCAAAAATTTTCAGATGAGGGGTATCTTAATACTTCTGCTTTTCAATTGTTAGCTATAGGAAAAATTTCTGAAGATTCTATAGAAAAGATTAAACCGCACTTATTAAAAATGGAAAAATCAGTAAATAAAAAAAAAATTGTAATCGGAACTATAAAATCAGATTTTCATGGACTTGGCATTAAAATTATTAAATTATTTTTAGAATTAGAAAATTTTGAAGTAATTAATTTAGGATTAGATGTAGATCCTGAAAAATTTATCAAAACGATTGAAGAGACAAATGCAGTGTACTTATTTATCGGAACAATGATGCTTCATAATATAATTGGCATAAAAAAAGTAGGAGATTTACTGGTTCAAAAAAATCTAAGGGAGAAAGTTAAATTCTTTGTTGGTGGTGCTCCTTTTAATTATAATTATAATTTGATTGAAAAAGTAGGTGCTGATGATTCTGCTGAAAACATCTATGAACTTTTGGATAAATTATTAGGACGTTCTTCTAAATATAAAATTAAAAAAAAAAGGAAATTTAGATTTTTTAAAAGAGGTAAATAAAATGTCCTTAGTAAAAGGTTATGAAAAAGATCAAATGAATGCCCTCGAAAGAATCCTTACAACATTAAAAGGAGAGATTCCTGACAGAATTCCAATCTATCCGATGATAGACAGTCTTCCATCAAAATATCTTGGTTTGTCGATCGAACAATATTATTCAAAAGCTAATAATGTCATAGAGGGGCAAAAAAAATTACAGGATCTTTTTAATCTTGATTATGTTTCAAATTTTTTTTATTTAGCGATTGAATCAGAAATATTTGGCATGAAGACTTTATTTTTTGAAGAAGGCTCTCCAAACACGGGGGAGCCAATTGTCAAGGATATTAATTTTTTTCAAAATAACGATATTCCAAATATACATGAAAATCCAATTTATCAAAAAACTATTAGGGTAACTAAAGGTCTTGCTGAAAAATTCAAAGGAAAAAAGCCAATTTTATCAGTGCAATCTGGACCTTTTTCTTTTCCATCTCTATTAATGGGTACGACACCATGGTTTGAATCAATATTGATGAATCCAGAAAAAGTAAATGATGTTTTGGATTATGCAGTTAGATTTTGTAAAGAATGGGCCATGGGACAACTTGAAGCAGGCGCAGAAGTTATTGTTCTTGTTGATGGACTCGCTACAGCAACAAGTATCCCTCTTGATCTATTTAAAGAATTAATTTTCCCTTTATATCAAAAATTAACTACAGAGATAAAGGCACCAATAATATTTTATACTGCGGGTGGTGAAATCTTACCGTTTGCAAACTTTTTTGATAAAATGGGTCTAATCGGCGTTTTTCCATCAGCTAATGATGATCTAAAAGAGATCAAAAAAGTCTCAAATCAAATGTATACCATATTTGGTAATATAAATAATTTAGAATTTGGTGATTGGACTATTGACTTCATGAATGAAGTAATTCAAAAAACTATTGAAATAGGTAAACCAAAAGGACGATATGTCTTATCATTTCAACACATGATCCCTCATAATATTTCAAATGAAAAAATAGCCAATTTTATATCAATAGCACTTAAATATAGTTTTTATTGACATACTCAAAAATATTTTATAATGGTTAGCATAAATGTTGTATAATGTTATCGTTTTGAATCATGTGTCTGGTGTTACATTAGCTACTATTAGACTTTCCGATGAGGGAATAAATGAAAATGATGGAATTCTCATGGCTGGTGTAGTCAAAGCCATTAGAGACTTCCTTCAAGAATTAAAAATTGGCAAAATTCACACTTTTCAAACTCATGAAAAGAAAATCCTAATTGCAATCGATGGAGTAATATTAGTTGCCTTAGTTTGTGATGAAAGCACTAATTCCGAATTATATTATCCTAAAATAAAATATATCGCAAGTTTATTCAATAGGTCATGTGATTGGGATACATGGTGCGGTGAATTAGACATTTTTGATGATATAAAAAACTCAATATCTACTATTATTAGTTTGAGTGATCAAGAATTAATTGAATATTTACAGAGATCTGTTGATAAGATTATAAATACATATCCAGGTTTATATGGTTTTAAAATTATCTATAAATCAGAAACTATTGCTGAGAAATATAATAATAATATAGACTTTGAATTAAAAACATTTTTTGAAAGTGATTTTTTTAATGTTTTTGAAAAAAAGAAAAACGATATTAGAGGGGTAATTTCAGAGGTAATGGATCTTTCGACTATTGACAATTCCTTTATAGATTATGGTCGTTTTTCTATTCTTTCAAGTAAAATTTTAGGTGATTCACAAATTATATTTTTTTTATCAGGAAATTTAGATCCAATTTTGGAATTTAATAAATTCATTAGTGATATAAACCTTTTAGAGGGAATCAATGAAATTAAGTGAACATTTTAAAGCAATTAAACATATTTCTGGAGTTCTTTCCGTTGGATATCTTAATTTGAAAACCCAAGAGGAAATTTCTTTTTCAAATGACAATTCAGAAAGATTTAAGAAATTATTTCATGATTTAAACCATTTCCTTACAGAAAAAATTTTAGAACTGAATATTATCAGTTTTCGATTTAAAGGTAATAATCAAAATATCATTGGTTTTGTCCAAAATGATATTAGTATCGTACTTATTATTAAAAATAATACTAATTTCTCAATTTTAAAATCAAAAATAGATAATTTACTCAATGATCTTCTAATTAATTTATAAAATATTTTATAATTTCAAAAAGAAGTTAAGTTTTTAATTAACAAAGATATTAAAAAGAAAGAGAGAAAGATAGAATAAAAAGTTCCTTGATTTAAAAAGAGCATATATATGATAAGGCGATTAGGTAAGGAGTTTTTATTCTAATACTTTTTTTAGGGTATACATGTAGGGTAAATTATTTACAGGTTTCTACAAATATATATCTGAAAAGCGTGTTGATTTTTTGATTTTTATAAATAGATAATATCAAATAAAAAAGTATAAAAAAAAATACCCTAGAGGGCGAACTTTAAAATAATTAATTTAGAGATCTTTCTCTTGGACGGTTTTTCGACCGTTTGCTTTCGCTCTGTTTATTGCTGAGTCGAGAATCGCAATAATTGCATTATTTAAGGCATCTCCATCAATGACATCGCCACTGGTATTACATCCTTTTCCTTTAATGTATTCTCGAACTTTACTTTTAACAAAAAGAGCTTCTACACCACTATTTGCTGCTTTTTTGGCCATTTTTCATTCCTCCAACTTTTAATTTTGAATAATATGCTAAATTAAGCTAAAATTTTTTTGTTATTGAATTTTAATAGAAGAAGGTTATATTTAAAGATTAGGGAAATCAAATCATAAAATGTTAATAAGATCGCCTCTAAGTTTAATATTTTAAAATTTAAAATCTTTTATCTTCTAAACCTAAAATGACTTTTTGCAAGGATTTAGGATGATAGCTAAAGAATAATAGTCTTTTATTCAAGATCCTTAAAAGCTGAATCTAATCTTCATCAAGATATACTTCTTTATTTAGTTGAGAGGACTTGATAGCTGCCAAATTAAATTGTAAAATATTTCTTGCTATTTCTCCCGATAACACTGGTACACCCCCATTTTTAATAATGTTTATAAAATGTTTTGTTGCATTCATAAAACTTAATTTCCAATCACTTTCAAGATCATGGAAGGATTGGATATCACCGTCTTTATAGATTACGATAGGTGGAAATAATCCTGATTTTGTCATTTGATTCCCCATGGACGTACATTGATTAACCCATAATACTCCTTTAGTTCCATTAAACTCAATAAATTCATCAGTTGGATAATAATTGGAAGGAATTTCCATGTCATGTAATAAATATGATTCAAGTTTCCCATACTGTGGATATTGTTTTATAGTTTTATTATTCTTTTTATATTTCCACAATACATATGCTGGCGTGTCAAGACCTTCATAATCATCAGTAACAGCCATTACTTTTTCGATTTTTTTTTCCAGAAACCAATATCCTAATGCAAAGGCATGCCATCCATTATCCAATAACACAGGTGAGCCTTTCTTTGGATCTCCACCTAATTGCAGGGGATTTTTTCTCCATTTTTTAGCACTTTCTGTTACATTCCAACCTCCTCTCGATCCCATGATGACTTTAATCCTCATTGATATTATATCTCCAATTATATTTTGTCTAATCAATTCTTTTGCTTTAACGATGTGAGGAGAAAAAACAAAATTTTCATAAATAGACAAAATTGAGCCTGCTCGTTCGCATGTTTCAATCATTTTATCAGCATCTTTTAACGATAACGCCATTGGTTTTTGAATTGATATCCCTTTGATACCATTTTGAGCGGCTTCAATTACTGCTTCAGCATGCAAGTGATGTGGCAAGAGAACTTCGACGATATCCAATTTTTCCTCCCCTAACATTTTCTTATAATCCGAATATATGTTAATGTCTTTTTCTAGATTGAATTTCTTTAGTTTATTCCTCGCTTTTTCAATATTTCTATTGCATAAACATGTTATCTCAGTATCTAAGTTATCTAAATAACCGAGAATATTCAAGTCAAAAATCACTCCTGTTCCAATTATTCCAACTTTAAGCATTCTGATCTCATTAAATTGATATTTGAATGTTTTTTTAAACTATAATTCTATAGAAGGATTTATAGCATTTAATATCGCTCCTTCTCAATATCAAATATATCATTATGTTAAATAGTTGAAATTTTTAAATATAAATTTTAAAATTCTTCTATGGAATTAAAATTAAATCGGCATTTAACTTTAGTATCGAAAGTAAAAAGATATCCCGTTTATATGGGAATTCATAATTTATTTATTTTTAGAAAATCGGGAATTTGTATCTTTGGGAAAAACTTATCTAAAAAATATAATATCGAAGAAAATTTGATCTCTGCTTTTTTTGCCGCGATGAGATCCTTTACTAAAGAGGTTGTGGGTGAAAAAGTGAAAACAGTTGAAATGGGACCTTTAAAATTTATAATTACAAAAAGAGATGACTACTACTATGGATTACTTTGTGAGAAAAATGAAAATATTTTAATTTTAAATGATATTGTTAGTAAAATTCACGCTATTTACATGGCTGAAATAAAAGTACACAATATTGATAAAACTGTAGAACATATTAGGAATATAAAATTTGATAAAACAATTGATAAAATTATAGAAAATATCCTAAGTACTGAATATGATATCAAGAAGGAAGAAAAAATTATAAGAGAATTCAAAAAATTTTCCAATTATGATGAAGTAAACGGCATAATTCTTTTAACCAATAAAGGAAGGGTGATATACTCATCCCTTAAAAGTAATAAATTGATAAAATTATTAGATGAAGTTGATTTTCGAGTAAAATCACATGATAATGCCATAGTTAAAATGTATTACAATTATAAAAGTGGAGAAATCATAATATCTGAAAATATAGATAACCTATATTTTGTAATATTCTTATTTAGTAATAAGACAAGATTGGGTTTAGCAGATTATTATCTTAATAAAGCGGTAAGGCTAATTAAAATGACGCTCAATGATAAATTATAAAGATAATTAAAAAAAATCAAAAATTCCATGGATGATAACCTGATTGAACATTTTTAAAATATTCATTTATATCAATACCCGTTTCTTTCTGAGCCCTTCTTAGTCCTCCAAAATTTGCTCCGTTAATGTAGTAAAATTTTAGAAGCTTCGAAATTTTTTGATCTCCTAAGGATAACAGTGCTTGGATTCTTGCGCTTTTGATTATTTTTTTATAATTTTTAAATTTAATTTTAATGGAAGGAATATTTTTGAGATTTTGCTCTAATTTTTTAAATTTTTTACTTAGAAAATGATCATTTGCCGTCAAAAAAAAATCAACACCTTTCTCATATGGTGTATTAAATTTTGGGATGAAGGGATTTATATTAACTCTCAGAGC
>CAZRIR010000129.1:0-4836 GCA_964600195.1 uncultured archaeon
AAATTGCTGAGTTAGTTCTAACAATGAGCCCTCCAAAAATTACGATCTTTCAACCATTAATCATCAAGGATGATAATGATTCAGGGGAATTAGACAAAAAATAAACACATTAATTTCACTCAATTCTCATTATAAAATATTTTATAGAAATATACCTATAGTAATCATATTTTGTATTTCGATCCAACCTATATATTCACATGAATAGGTTTATATACTATTATAAAATAGTTTTAATTGCTAATTATTAATTACAGGTTAATATATTGCTAAAAGAATATAAAATAAACGATTATATTACTTTAAAACTTGAAAACCGCTTTACCTCGCAACAGGGTATTGTAGGATCGATTTTAGGATGGGTTGCAAAAAATATATATGTACCCTTTAAGGATATTCAAACTTTCATTTACGTGAATGGCAAGAAATTTCGTCAGTGCCGATTTTTATTATTGGATATTCCTATCGATAAGATGGAAGTTCAAGATAATATTGATTCCATTGATGAGGCTTCGGAAACCTTGGATCACAGTTTAGAATTTTTAGATGGATATATACTAAATATTACTCCTGATACGGAATTTTGGGCACACTGTTCTAATTTGCAGGCGTGGGTAGAAAATGATTATGATACGCGTCTTCTTCATTCAAATTTAGCTTTTCCATTACTTAAAAAATTGACCGAAGCAGGAGATCCAAAAGCAAAAAGTGTATTTAAAGAGGAAATTGTGAACAGGTTTACCAGTGGTTATAAAAATATCATGAAATACCTGATCAATGAAAATTACATGGATTATTTTGAAAAGGAAGAAACCCGAATAATTTTAGAAAATATGAAAAATAAGGACATTCAATGCGTTTGTTATCGAGATAAAATATGTGGAATTGTGGAAGATGGTTCCTTAGATTTAAGTAGAAAAGGAATAATATCCATAGAAAAAATTGAGGGCCTAAAAGATTTACAAAATTTAGTAGAATTAGATCTAAGCCATAATAGAATCAGGAATATTGCCGGAATTGATAGCTTAGTGAATTTGGAAGACCTAAACCTTTCTTATAACTATATAGTTGAATTAAAAGGATTAGGGACTTTAACTAAATTAGAGAACCTAAGCCTATGGTTCAACCCGATTAAATTTAGCCAAATAAACCTTCTTTTTCAACATCCAAAAGAGATTGTAAATTATTGCAAGCATAGTAAAGATATTTAAATCAAAATCGAATCCTATTTTTAGAGTAAAATTTCACATTCCATTAATTATTAATCTAGAATTCAATTTAGCATGAAATCATTTAAACGAGAATCCCAAGTGTTTTTTCTATATTCTTCATCTTGCCATTCATTTCTTAGCTGAAATTTTTTAATACGTCCCGTTAAAACTCTAAGACGCTTTTTAAATTCTATATACCTTGGAACCATGTAATGTGCTAAATTTAATCTTAAGTAATCATAGTATTCTTGATGGTTTATTGAGCCATCCTTATTGAGAACGACACACAATTTTATATCTTGATTGGAATTTTCGCTTGGCACGCCTATTACGGCACAATCTATGACATTAGGATGGGTTTTTGCTATTTTTTCAATCATGTGAATGGGTATGAGTTTACCATCATGATAAATCATGTCAACTTTACGTCCTATGAGATAAATAAAACCATCTTTGTCCATATAACCATAATCACCAGTAAGAATGAAATTATCAACTCCGTAATCCATCGGCGTGTTTTTAGGAGGCTTGTAATATTCTAATCTTATGGGAATATTTGGTTTTGTAGCTATTTCCCCAATATTATCTGGACCTGGAGGTAATTCCATTCTTTTGGAGTTAATAATCTTTATCGTAAATTCTTCAAAAGGTTTTCCAATTGAGCCGATTTTCCCTCCTTCAGAACCAGGGAGATTTAATGTATGCCCCATTATCTCTGTTGATGCCCATCCTTCATAGATTTTAATTCCAAATCTATTTTCAAAAATTTGCCATAATTCCTCCGGTGTTTCGCCCCCAAATGCAAATTTTACATTATGAGATCTTTCTTGATCGCTTGGTGGTTGGTTTAATAAAGCAGGGATAACTCCTCCATAAAAAAGTATTGCTTCTGATTCGTATTTCTTCACATCTTCCCAAAATGTTGAGGGATCAAATCTGTCAGCCAAACTAATTGATCCATTTGAAAAAAAAACCTGCATAAATGAGAAAAATTGTGCGAAATAATGGAATAAAGGAGGTATGATGAAAAAATTATTAATTTCTTCTAAAATATGTTTAATTCTTCCTGATAAAAAGAGACCTGCAAGGATAATTTGGTGCCGATAAAGGATTGCTTTTGGTTTACCAGTAGTTCCTTCGGTAAAAATAATTTCTAATGGATCTGAGAATTTTCTCTCGATATTAGGATTTTCAACATTTTCAGTAACAATAGTGTTATAGTCCATGCAATTAGCGGGATATTCAAATGTGGAAGGAGCATTCAAAATTATGATTATTTTTAATTTTGGTAATTTCTGACTAATTTTTTTGAAGTTTTGAAAGAATTTATAATCAATGATTAAAACCTCTGAATCACTTTCATTGATGAGATATTGTAAGCTATTTCCTCTCAAGAAATAATTTATGGGAACAAAAATACCACCTGCTTTTGCTACTCCAATAAAATTGTATAAAAAATCAGGATTATTTTCACACATCAAAGCAAAATGTTTTTTTTTCAATTTGTGTTTCTCCATGAGAGCAATGATACCATGAGCGATTCTATTTGATTTATCATTTACCTCTTTAAACGTAATTATTTTGTCTTGATAATAGATCATGGGTTGAGGACCTTCATTTTTTGCTTTTTTTTCTATTAATTTTGGCAAGGTAGCATTTTTTAGACCAAATTCTCTAATCATATCTTCAAAAAACTTCTTTTTTCTTATCAAGATGTGATCTTTGTCAAGTTCAAGGATGAGATTATCATCTTTCTTAAAAGGGAAGGATTTATCGCTAAAAATCCTTGTTGGAATATAAATCCAAGCACTTTCATATGTTTTCTTTCCGCCTGATTTTCTAATAGAAATCTTTGTTTCAATTGACTTTTTTTCTTCCATGTTCAATAATTTATGATTGATTCAGTTGTTTTATGAATATTATTATTAAAAATTATAAACTATAAAAGGATTACGATCGTGAATTTGACCGTAATATTTTTATTAGAACATAGATGAAATGTAACCAAGGAATAACACGAAATTTGTGCTAAAATATCTATTTGTTTTTTATAACAATGAGAGATAATCAAAATGAGAACGTATGATGAATATGTGAAAGCGCTTCATGCCATGAAACCTAATATTTGGATTGGACGCGAGCGAATTGGAAGAGATGATCCTCGTATAAAAGGAGGAATGTTTATTGTAAAAGAAACCTATGATAAAGCCCATGATCCTGAATTTGAGGATATCTGTACGGCAACCTCCCATATTACGGGGAAAAAGATAAACCGATTCACTCACATCCATCAGAATGTTGATGATCTTTTGAAAAAGCAACGAATGACTCGAACCTTATGTCATCGTGTTGGTGGATGTATCCAGCGCTGCATGGGTATTGATGCGTTAAATGCGGTTTCTGTTGTAACATATGAATGTGATAAAGCTTTAGGAACTAATTATTATCAGAATTTTATCAATTACATGAAAATGTTTCAAGAAAAGGATCTTGCTGCATCATGTGCTAGCACTGACGCGAAAGGGGATAGATCTAAGCGACCATCCAAACAAGAGAATCCTGATGCATACTTAAGGGTGATCGAAACACGGGAGGATGGGATAATTGTAAGAGGGGCAAAACAATGTATAACTAACACGCCATATGTTGATGAAATAGTTGCCGTACCCTGCAGAATGATGTTTCCCGATGATGCTGATTATTGCGTTTCATTTGCAATTCCCGCTGATTGGGATGGAGTGAAATTACTCGCTAGACCTGCTTATCATCACAGACCAGATATACCTGAAGAACATATACCCAAATCCCTTAGTATTGGAGATGTAGAGACATTTATTGTTTTTGATGATACTTTCATTCCTAAAGAAAGAGTTTTTTTAAATGGTCAATCTGATCCCCGCCAAGTGCCATATGCCGGGTTTTTAGCATTGATGTTTGCGCATTATCACAGGCATTCATATTGCGGATGCAAACCTGCTATCTCGGAAATTTTAGCAAGTTCTTGCGCTTTAGTCGCAGAATATAATGGAGTGGAAAAAGAAAAACATGTCCAAGAAAAAATCAGCCATATCTTAGGCACGGCAGAACTTGTTTATGCCGCCGGAGAGAGTAGTGCTTATCATTCTGAAAAAGCATCCTCTGGTACCCAAGTTCCAGATGAAATCCTGACTAATGCTGGACGACGGCATGCAGGAGAACAGATATATGACGAATATAAAATTTTAGCGGATATTGCAGGGGGAATTTCTGCAACACTTCCTTTCATGGAAACATTTTTTGACGAAGAAGTGGGCAAATTAGCGCTAAAATACATGCAAAGAAATCCAAAGATAGACCCAATTGAGGTTGTTAAATGCTTTAAAGGAATCGAAAGTTTATTATGTAGTGATCTCGGAGGAGTCACGCAAGTAGCAGGTTTGCATGGAGGTGGATCACCTCAAATGGAGACTATTGCCATGATGGGGAGATATGACATTCAAAAGCTTAAAGGAATTGCGAAATATCTTTTTGGGATAGAAAAAAATTTAAACAGAATTGAACGACAAGAACATCCTGTAACTCCTCGAAAACTTTTAGAGGACTTTGGAAAAAAACTCAAGGCTCAACAAAAAAATGTGGAATGTAA
>CAZRIR010000129.1:4936-6664 GCA_964600195.1 uncultured archaeon
TTTTAGAGGACTTTGGAAAAAAACTCAAGGCTCAACAAAAAAATGTGGAATGTAAGGATTAGAGAATTTTTTTTCTTCTCCTACTTATTTTATTATTATTAGATAAATCTTAAGCATCAAAAATAAAAAGGATTATTGTTCGTTAAACAGTTCACTTTTCTCTTATTCTTAAATATTTCATTTAGCAAATTGGTATATTTTCTGAAAATATATCACTAAATCTCATTAAAATTATGATTTTTGTACATTTTATAATTTATAAGAATTAATTTTGTAATGATGGGTTGGATAAACTTATATAATAATCTACTGTTATTTTTAGATTAAGTGAGAATTGGTGATATATAATTATACAAAATACCCATCTAAAAATAAATAAAGACCTGAATGGAAAAGTTATTGAGATAAAAGAAGGATATAGTAAATTGGAACTAATTACGACTGAAAAAATGATTGTAGATGAAAAAAATTTAATTCATGGGGGATTCACATTTTCTCTTGGAGATCATACAGCCATGGTAACTATTAATCACCCTTATGTTGTTTTGATTGCCGCAAATGTTAAATTCTTGAAACCCATTATTGTTGGTGATGTATTAATTTCTGAGGGGAAAATTGTTGAAAAAAAAAATTCTAAAATACAGGTAGATGTTGAAATAACTAAAGATTCAATATTGGTTTTTACAGGGCAATTTATTTGTAAAATACTTGAAAAGCATGTTTTAGAGGGATCATAGAAGATGAATGGTGGAGAAATAATAGCTAAAATTTTAAAAGAAAAAGGGGTTAAATGGGTGTTTACTTTATGTGGGGGCCATATTTCACCTTTACTTGTTGGAGCTAAAAATCAGGGAATTAGAGTTATTGACGTTCGTCATGAAGCTACTGCGATTTTTGCTGCTGATGCTATATCGAGATTAACAGGAATACCAGGAATAGCAATGGTTACAGCTGGACCTGGTGTTACTAATTCAATAACAGCAATGAAAAATGCTCAAATGGCACAATCTCCCCTCATTTTGTTTGGTGGTGCTGCAGCTACCATTCTTCAAGGTAGAGGTGCCCTACAAGATATTGAGCAGCTTGAATTGTTTAAGAGCATCTGTAAATGGAGCGTTAAAATAGAACAAAACTGTGATATTATTCAAATTGTTGAAGAAGCTTTTGAAGTCTCAATGTCTGGCATTCCTGGTCCTGTTTTTATTGAGAGTCCCATTGATCTATTATATGGTGAAGATCTGGTAAAACAGTGGTATGGAAGAGAATCCAAGTCTACATCTGCCAGTTCTTTAACAGATAAAGTGGTAAATTGGTATATACGAAAACATGTAGATAAAATATTTGCTTGCAGTATAGATGATGTTAAGATCGAACAGAATGGTGAAATTGAACCTTTTTTAGTAGATGAGATAAAGATTCAGGAGGTGGCTACAAGAATAAATAATTCAGAAAGACCAATTTTGTTATTGGGTTCACAAGTTACCTTGAGAACTGAAATAATTAAAAAATTTTCAAAAACTTTAGAAAAATTTAATGTGCCTACATTTTTAGCTGGGATGGCAAGAGGGTTGCTAAAACCAGATCATCCAAGCTATTTTCGTCATGGAAGATCTAGTGCATTAAAAGAAGCAGACCTCATAATAATTGCGGGAATGCCCTGCGACTTTCGATTAAACTATGGACGTTCCATAAATAGGAAAGCTTACCACATAGCTATTAATAGAAGTG
>CAZRIR010000130.1:0-4371 GCA_964600195.1 uncultured archaeon
AATTGGGATGGTGTAGAATTGATGCTATATGGCATAGTTCTAGGATATTACGTGCTTATTTTCTTTTATTTTGTATTGCTTAAATACAGAAATTCTAAAAAGACGTATTGGCTTTTTTTTGGGTGTATTTTTCTCGCTTTAGCAGTTGGTAGATATTTCTTTCAAATGTATTATTTCTTTGTACCAGCGCAGGGTGTTACACCTGAAACGGGTTATGCTTTAATATGGAGTTATCGTTTGGCTACTTTTTTCACGTGGATAGGAATCTCTTTTGCAGTAGGGATATTAGGAATATTAATCCTTCCATCAATTGTAGATCAAGTAAGAGTAATAAAAGAAAACAATAAATATAAAGAGGCAATTCTCAAATTCTTGCATCATGATAAAAGAAGATTGATTATTAGGATTATTTTGATGGTAATACCAATTATCGTGGGACTTTTAGCACTAATATTACCAGACAGTCTTATCGCGGATCCAGATTTTAATACTCCAGGATCCTATTTCGGTTCTAATCCGATCCCTTTAATTACAGTTTTTGACTACCCTGTAGGGCGATTATGGTTGAATTGGATATTACTTCCCCTTTTAGTATTTTTAATCCCTTTCATGTTTTTCCTTTTAGGGTATAAAACGTTTGGTGTTCTTAGGAAGTCATATCTATTAAATGGAGTGGCGTTCTTAATATATTTTGCAGGGCGTTTACTTCAAGGCGTTTTTGATACATTGAATTACGCACACATGAGAGCATACATCCCTCCATTATTAATAATTGTATCTTTAATATTATTTGTAATGGCTAATAGTGTTTCAGAGCTAAAATAAGTTTTTATACTATTATTTTCATTTAATTGATAAGCATTTTTTATCATTTTGTTTTTTTACTCATCTAAAAATTAATCAAAAACACATATAATTAGGCGAGAAATAATTTCGATTCATGGAGATCAAAACATATTACCGTTTTTAATCAGAAAGGATGGTTCATTACCCGAATTAGGAGATAATGAAGAGTTAGCATTAGCTTATTATTTATTATATCGAGATAAAAAACCTAATGAGAAATTATTGTATTTCTCAAAGCTTTTATGGCCTTTTTTAGCCGTTCCTGGTGCAATCTCTACTCATATTATAATAGATGGTTTATTGCTTTTTCAGAAAAAAGGAAAATTTTCTAATTGGCCAAGGCAACCATTGATAGGACATGTTCTTAGAAACACGGATAATAAAAGTGAAATTGATCAGTTAAATAGAATTATCGATATTTTAACATATAAAGATGCTGAAGCTGAAGAAATAAGTTCAGGTGAGGATTCTGAATTTCAAAACCTCAAAATAGAAGGTTTGATCAGTCCAAATTTTTTATTTTCATTGGTTCCATTAATTCGAGGCATTAAGTTGAAACCAATATCGGAATACATGCCTTTAAATACCCAATTAAACACAGATCAGGCATTAGATATTTCAGAACATTACCGAAATCTTATTGAAAACATGAAAGCGAATGGATATCGTTGGAAAACGATCTATGATTTAATAGGAGATACTATTGAAAAATTCCTAATCAATATTAACGTAAAGATTTCTGATATTAAAGAAAGATTTGATTCAAAAATAAAGAAGGTAGAAAATACCATTGAAGATGCTTCGGCGGTAACAAAAAAACATGATGAAATTGACAAGACTGAACAATGGAAGATTAATGAAAAGAAAAAAATAATTGAAAATATGTCCACGCTCTTTAAAACTGTCGAAAGAAATTTAGAGGAAATACTAAAAAAAAATAAGTTCTATGTACGGGAAGAATCTTTAAAATCAAGAATTTTTGAAGATAACATCCCATCATTTAGAAAACATTTTAGTTATTTAAGAGAACAGGGAAATATATTTTTAAATTCATTAGACTCTCTTGAGCAAAAATTTCATGATTTTGAAAAAAGAGCAATGGAAATAGACAACCAAGCAGACAAAAACCTGAAAGATTTTGAAGAGTCAATTCAATCCCAATTAGATGATACCCGAAAACAAAAAGATCAATTTGAAAGGGAAAAGAATGAAACTCTTTCTGATTTAGAAGATCTAAAAACTCAAATTGAAGAATTAAAAAATCAGATAGTACAAATCCTTCAAAATAAACAAGAACAATGTCTCAAAGAAGCAGATGAATTAAAAGAGTGGTCTCTTAGTGATGATAAATCGGACTTTTTTTCAATGCCGATTAAATGGTTGTACATGCCGGTTTATGCCATGTTTTTCGATGATGCGGACAACATGGAAGAAAGAATGTCCATCCTCTTTCCAGGGATTCTTGGAGATCAAAATAACATGCATCAAGAGTTTTCTGATGCCTTCATTCAATTAAAAGAAACTCTACTTGAAAAGATAGAAGAGGACATGAAGCTAAGATCTATTTTTGAATTTTCTTGTGAAAATAAAAACCTGATTAATGATATTAATTTTACCAAAAGAATCATGATGGGGATTTCAGCATTAAGAAATCATCATTTATTAAGTGATGAAGTTGAGATGCAAATGCGCGAAAATTTAAAATCTTTAAATTAAAAGCAATAAGATAATATTCATAATGAATATGTCAAAATCACTTAAAAGAAAAAGAGTAAAAGCATTTCTTTTAGGACTTCAAGCAGAATATGATGAAGATACG
Organism: uncultured archaeon; assembly: GCA_964600195.1. GTDB lineage: Archaea > Asgardarchaeota > Lokiarchaeia > Sigyniarchaeales > SOKP01 > FT1-020. Next base: position 2,666 of record CAZRIR010000130.1, read on the forward strand.
CAAGATAAAGATGAATTACTCGAAAAAGGAATGGTATATGTTCAAATGCATTTACCAGTAAAGGATATCTCGAAAGAGTTTGAAGATTCTCTTAAGGAGAAAATAGAACATAACATTATACAGGCAAAAATTCGTGAAGCAACTGTAGAAGATCTCGAAATAATTGTAAATATTTACAATCGTTCGTGGTTAACAAGTCAAACGCCCTTCCGTGCAATGAGTATAGAAGATTTCATAGAGATTTTTGAGGATCCCACGTGTAAGATATTGATAGGAAAAGTGTATGGTATTGATGGTGGTTTCATTATATTAGATATTGAAGGAGAACACAATGAAATTGGAATCATTGCGGCTCTTGCTGTCATCCCACGCTTCCAAAGAAAAGGCTTAGGAACTGTTCTTGGCATGGCCAGTTGGAATTTTTTTAAAGAACAAGGTGTAAAAGAGCTGCGATGCGAGGTCTATGAAAGCAATCAAGTATCAAGTGCGTTCATAAAAGGGCTAGGATTTAAAGAATTTGGAGAACCAAAAGTATATAAAGCAGATGATTTAGATATTGAAGAGTGATTTAACTTTTTTAAATAACAATACAATCTAATATGCTTGATACATTATATCCAATTGAATATCATGAGTGAAGAGAATATCAAAGATAAATTGGATAATAAGACTATATACATCTTACTAACAATCATGGGTATAGTCTTTCTCATCGGAATCATTACCAGTTTAGTCCGGTTATCACATGGTGTTGCGTTTGGTCACGATTTTCGCTTTTTTTATCAAGCCGTGCAAAATTTTTGGATTAATGGAAAAAATCTTTATCAAGATAATGTAGTATCAACATTTCAAATTGAAGGTTATTTTTATCTCAATTATTTTTGCGTACTCTGCGTTTGGATGTTACTCCCATTACCATTGAGCTTTTTAATTCATCTCCTAATTACAATTATAATGTTTTATCTAATTTTAAGAAATATTGATACAATTTATGAAAAATGGTGGATGTATGGAAATATTATCATGGTATATTGGTGGGCAACGTTATTTAATACAAATATTTGGATTGCATTTGCATTGTTCATGTATCAAAAAAAGAGAGAAGAGTGGTACAGCCCTTTATTTCTCATTTTTGCGTTTTATAAAATAACATCAATCATTGCATTTGGTATTCTTTACCTTGTAAATCTGCTATTTGAAAAAAAAATAAGGTGGAATCAATTTCCGGGGTTAGTTGCAATTTTTATAATTACAGGAATATCTTATTTAACAAGCGTGGGAATTAATACCATTAATACGTTCGGTACTGATATGTTATTGTTATTACTTCAAGTACCACATTATGTCTGGTGGACCGTTTCAATTTTGGCAATAACCGAGTATAAAAAATATCCTATTAAAAACTTAAAGATATTTTGGATAGTTTTTACGATATTTGAAATTGTTTTACTATTGATATTTCTTCCAATTATAACAACAGGTTTAGACACATTTATTCAATGATTTCAGTCATGTAAAGAATTTAATTTTCCAGTTACTAAAGAAATATTATATTCATCTTCTAAAACGGTATAGATTTGCTTTGCTTTTTCAAAATTCTCAATGGCAAGTTCTAAAATCCCATTATTAACATATAAATCACCTAAGTTTTGTGAAATATCCGCGACTTTTTTATCATAATGATTTTTTTCAAATAATTCTAAAGA
>CAZRIR010000130.1:4471-6643 GCA_964600195.1 uncultured archaeon
GTGAAATATCCGCGACTTTTTTATCATAATGATTTTTTTCAAATAATTCTAAAGATTCTTCCAGATACCGAATTGCTTCAAATTGATCTCCATTTGAATCTATTAATAATTGCCCGATTTGTTCTTTAATAGTGCCCACATTTAAATCCTTTCCAAACTTATGATATATTATAATGGCTTCTTCATAATACTCAATTGCCCTATTTTCTTCATTTTTAAGAGCAAATAGTGCCCCAAGTTCCTCTAATACTAATCCTTGATTAATACTAACTCCTATTTCGAAGTTTTTTAGGGATTCGAGGCTTTCTTGCAAATAAGTTTCACTGTTATTATAATTATTCAGTTTCATGTATATTTGCCCAAGGAGAAATTGACCTTCCCATAGAATTCTTGCTTTATTGTAGGAATTTAATTGATCACTTATTTTATAGATCAGGTTTAAAGCCTTATTTAAATGTTCTATTGATTTATTGTATTGATTTTCACCCAAATTATAATATAATTTCCCATATTGAATTAAGGTATTAATCGTACCGTTTATATTTCCCATTTGATTAAAAATAAATGCATTTCTGTCTAAAAGTTTATGAATTAAATCAAAATTTTTTAATTGAAATAATACATTGATGAGATTACTCGAGGATTTAACTTCTTCTAAAATTAGATTCTCCTTTCTTGCTAAATTCATCGCTGCTTGGTAATATTCATAGGAATTTTCCAAATCATCAAGTACAAAATATACATTGGCAATATTATTATAGACTTTTATTAAACGATGTTTATCGTTAATATTTTTTAGAATTTCAATTGCATTATCGAATTGATAGATAGCATTTTCAAAATATCCTAAATCCTCTTGAATAAATCCAAGTTCATTATGGCAAATAGCCATTTTTACCAAATCATTATCAATTTTAAACGTGTTTAAAGCAATTTCAAGAATTTTTGATGAGGTATTTAAATCTCTTTTTTTATAATAAAGTGATGCCTTATTTAAAAGCAAGTCTCCTGTAGGTTCACCAACACTTTGTTTTTGTTCTATTTCTTTATTAATTTCTTTAATATCAAGTTCGATATCGAAATCTTCAAATGTCTCAGAATAATCATCTCTTTTTTGATTTTCAACATAACTGTAAGGTTGTAGAGTTTTTTCAATTGGAGGATCGGTATGGGAAGCAAAAGAGACTAGAGGTCTCTTACAATATCCGCAGTATTTATCAGATTCTTCAATTGGTTCATCACAATAAGGACAAAATTTCATAATTTTAATGAGACATGATTTTATTATTATCTAATTTATAAGTAAAAATGAAGGTATTTATTTCTTCATATTGTCCCTTCCTTTTTGATATGATTCTAATTCCGTTTCCACATCTTTATCGCTCAAGCCAAAAGATCTAAGCAAGATTTTAATTTGAATCGTAGCATTTCTAGCATTGATATTTTCTGCTATTGATAATGCCTTGATGAGTTGATTCTTAGCTTCTCGAATTTCTCCCATGTAAAATAAAGTTTCGGCAACATAACTTAGTCCTTTAATGATGAGTTCAGAATAATTCGCATCAATAGCGATGTTTGTTCCTTTTTTAAAATATCTCAATGCATTATCATTATTTTTATTTTTTTGTAGAATCCCCAAGTTAAAATATGATGTTATGACCCCTTGAGCATCATTTAATTCTCTGAATGCTTTTAAAGTCTTCTTATATAGCTCAAACACCACGTCCCATTGTTCCTGAGTTTCATGAATATAAATTAAATTTCCAAGACAATCTAACAAGCCATAAATATCATTATTATCAGAACAAACTGCCGCACACTCTAAAAAAATATCGCATGCTTCATTTAATTGGTTTAATTGTATTAGGGAATTACCAATACCAATTAAACACGTGATCTGTTCTTTAACTTGTTTTAATTCTTCATAAATAGCTCTTGCTTTTTCATATTTATCAATAGAATTTTGATAATCTCCTTTTTTAAAATAAAGCGTGCCTAATACCCCTAAAACTGCTGCTTGTCCTAACCTATCTTTTTGTTTTTCAAAAAAAGTCAAGCTTGTTAAATAATTAGCTTCGGATTCGGGATATTGTTTTATTTCTAATTGTAATAATGCTAATTCCGTTAATTCTTTAAAATACGCCGAAGCCTTTCCCACTTGAGAATCTATTT